>DATAIE010000435.1:0-8288 GCA_036262875.1 Verrucomicrobiales bacterium | reverse complement strand
CCGCTTCCTGCCGCATCCTTTTCTTCACTCCTGCCCGGGCCCTGCTTATCCATGATCGCTGATCCCTCAATCAAATACCGTCCGTTTCCGCCCATCCATCTCCCTGACCGCCGCTGGCCCTCACAAGTCCTCACCAAAGCTCCCGTGTGGTGCAGCGTGGACCTGCGCGACGGCAATCAGGCCCTCGCCGTTCCCATGAACGTCTCGCAAAAACTCGAGATGTTCGACGCTCTCGTGAAATGCGGCTTCAAGGAAATCGAGGTCGGGTTCCCCTCCGCCTCCAACACCGAGTTCGAATTCATGCGCCGCCTCATCGAAGGCGGGCGCATTCCTGACGACGTCACCGTGCAGGTCCTGGTGCAGGCGCGGGAGGATCTCATCGAACGCACAGTGGAATCGCTGGCGGGCGCAAAGAATGCAATCATTCACCTCTATAACAGCACCAGTCCGGCGCAGCGCCGCATCGTTTTCGGACTGGAGAAGGCCGACATCGTCCGGATGGCCGTGCGCGGCACTCAATGGATCAAGGACCGCCTGCCGCGCCTCGCGGGAACCAACGTGCGGCTCGAATACTCACCCGAGAGCTTCAGCGCCACGGAGGTGGAGTTCGCCGTCGAAATCTGTCAGGCCGTCATGGCCGTATGGCAACCCACACCGGAAAAGAAAATCATCCTCAACCTGCCGGACACCGTCGAAGTGGCCATGCCCAATGTGTATGCCGACCAAATCGAGTGGTTCCTGCGCCACATCGGAAACCGTGAGAGCATCATCCTGAGCCTCCATACGCACAACGACCGGGGAACCGGGACCGCTGCGACCGAGCTGGGCCTGCTGGCCGGCGCGGACCGGGTGGAGGGCACGCTCTTCGGCAACGGCGAGCGGACCGGGAATCTGGACATCGTCAACGTGGCCATGAATCTCTACATGCACGGCATCTCCCCCGGGCTCGATTTCTCCAACATCAACGACCTCATCGGGATGTACGAGCGCTGCACCGGCATGACAGTGCCTCCGCGCCAGCCCTACGCGGGCGAACTCGTGTTCACCGCCTTCAGCGGGAGCCATCAGGACGCCATCAAAAAAGGATTGGCAGAGTGGACCGCTGTTACCGCGGTTTGTTCCACACAGCCGGCGCACGCCATCAAAAAGGGCCTCGCAGACCGGTCAGCCGACCCGCAAAAACACTGGGAAGTACCCTACCTCACCATCGATCCCGGTGACCTCGGTCGTCAATACCGCGAAGTCATTCGCGTGAACAGCCAGAGCGGCAAAGGCGGGGTGGCCTATCTCCTCGAAAGCGAATACGGCATCAACCTCCCCAAGGACCTGCAGCGTGAATTCGGCCCGCTCGCCAACGACCTCGTCGACAAACTGGGCCGCGAAGTCACTGCCGCGGAACTGCGGACCATGTTCTGGTCCGAATATGTGGACCGCACGGTGCCATGGCACCTCGAGAGCTTTGAAGTCGAAGGCAAGCCCGGAGCCATCCGTTGTAAGGCCATGGTCACCTTTGCCAATCAACCCATCGAGATCACCGGCGAAGGCAACGGCCCTCTCGCGGCTTTCGTCCATGCTCTCGGTCGGACGGACGCCCCCGCCTTCGAGATCACTCACTACAGCGAACATGCTCTCGGCTCCGGCAGCGATGCGCAGGCGATTGCCTACATCCAGGTTACCACCAAAGCGGGAAGTAAAGCCTTCGGTGCCGGCGTGGACACCAGTATCGAACTGGCGAGCATCAACGCCATCCTCAGTGCCCTGAACCGCACCGCCGCCTAACGCAAAGCAGCCCGGGGCCGCGCTAGCAATGGCGCGCCCCGGGCGGTGCTCCCGCTCAGGGCACCTGTGCCCGTGTCCGCAGGTAGTAGCGCTTTCCGGAAGTTGGCGCATCGACGGGCAGCGTCAGGCGCACGTTCACTGTCTCGGTTCCATTACCGTTCGGCGTCACAGCGGTGACTGCCACATTGGCCGTGGTCCAGCTTGGAGCCGTGAGATCAGTGGAGACTTCGTGGAAGTAAGCCACCCCCGGCACCGCCTGGCGGCGCACATAGGTAAAGTCCAGATAACGGCTCCCTCCCTCCGTCGTGATGACGCTCGACGGGGTGTTCAACGAGAGATCACGGGCAAAGGCGAATGCAGCCAGATTGTTCCACCCGTCATTGTCCGGATCGCCGGCGGGATCGCTCAATCCCTTTGCGGTCATCCAGCGGCTGAAGGTGTGGAAATCCTCCGTTCCCGGCGAACCTCCGGTAAAGGTTCCTGCGATCCAGTTCGAACCAACCGCCTGAGGGTCCGCGTTGCCCGCAACCGCATTGGGACCAATGTAGACCAAAGACACGCCGCCATTGTCACCGTCCGCCGGCCAGGGTGCCGCATCGTCATAAGTGATGTCATGGATGGCGTTGCCGGATCCGTAGCTCAGCTTGAGCTGTTCCCCGCCGTTGCTCAAACTCTGGCTGGCATCCCACTGGCCGGCCACCGGTTTGCCCGCGCCATAGCGCGCTGTGAAGGCCGCCTGGTTTTTCACGACCAGCACGCTGGCGCCGGGAGCGAGGCTGGTGATCGCGCTGCCCGCGAAATCGAAGTCCACTCCTTTGGTGATGCGCACGTTACTCAAGTCGAGTGTGAGGGACGTGGAGCGATTGGTGAACTCGATCCATTCAAAGTCATTTTCCGTCCAGAAATTGGGAGCCGCCGCCTGAGCCGCCGTGGGAGGAGCAGGCTTATACATGAATTCCGAGATGTAGAGATTCTCAGTCAGGATGAGATCATACGTGCCTTCTCCTGTCGTGAACTGCACCGGGGCGCTCCAGTGGCTGAAGCGGCCCGTGGCGTCCTTGTAGCGGACCCGCACACGGTAGGTGTGCCCTGCCTTGAGAGCGCCGCCGGGAATGGATATCCCCGTGGCCGGGCCGGCGAGTTCTCCCGAATTCCACGCCTCCGCCGCTTCAAAGAGCCGGTCGGCCGCCGGATCGTAGGCCGGCGCGGTGGGATCGGTGATTTCACCGGCGCGCCACTGGATGGCGGCGAACGTTCCTCCCTGGGGATCACTGAAGGCGGAGGCGGTAAATGTCAGGCCATCCACCGGATGAGCGGGAGTGCCGGTGTAGGTCGCCACCGGAGTGGCTGGGAGTTGGCCCGCATCGAGGCTGTCCGAAATGCTGTCGAGGTAGGCAGCGCGTCCGCCCGCCCCTACCACGGGTTCGCCCGCGATCGTGCTCCAGCCGGTGAAACAGAAGGCCTTCATATCGATGACCTTGTCCGGCATGGAACGCCACGACGCCGCTCCGGGCGAGGGCCAGCGCGCGGCATCGGCCTGCCAGAAGGAAGAGAGCACCCCGGCAGCATCGTCCAGCATATCGTCCACAGGTCCGCGGCCGCCCGCATCGTTCCGGTGATAGACCAAATCCCTCAATTCCCGGATCGCATTGCGCCGGGAGATTTGCATGGGGCTGCGATCCGGCAGCGCCGGGGGAGCCGCGGGCCATGTGGGCGAATCGGCGACCTGCACGTAATTAAACATGGAGTTCTGCACCATGTCCTGACCGGCATTCCAGTTCGGTCCGAAACTGGCATCCCAGTCGTAGGGCATCACCCAGCACTGACCGAGCCGGTTTTGGCGGGAACCATCCGGATTCAGCGGGCCAGGATGGAAGTACCAGTAGAAGTTCTTCACCCGGTGACGCCCCGTCGGTTCCACGAAGATATCGTAGTGTCGAATAGCCTCCTGTACTGCATTGTATTTGTAGTACATGGGCATCTGCACGAACTTCTCGATGTCCGTCTGTGGTGTGTATTGGTGAATATTGTAACGCAGGTTATCAAAGTCCTCGGCGAAGTCCGGAGCGTCCGGAGCCTGGTAGCGTTCATCCATTTCGCCGTTCTGAATCCAGTCGCTGAGCTTGTAGAAATTCCCCGGCGGCAGGTCGCGGCTCTTGAGGAAATTCTTTCCGTCCGGCAGTTCGAGTGCCTGATACAATCCCCAGAAGTCTCCTCCGGTCGCCGATGGAGCCTCCTCCGTTCCCGTGATCATCCGGAAGTGAGTCCACTGGTTGTAAGGCATGGGCACTCCCTGAAGTCCCCACATCACACTTCCCGCATAATAGGGCAAACCCCAGTCGTAGTCGCCCTTGTTACCGAAGAGTTTATTGAAAAGCATCTGCTCCCACACGCGGGGATACGGACGCCCCTTTTGATCCTTCGCTTCGAAGCCGTACCCTTTGGGGAACTTGAAGCGGAAGTGACGCTTGCCCGAGCCGGCATACCGGCTGTTGCCGCCGCGGAGACGGACCTGTACGTGGTCGTAGGCCTTGCCGTCATAGACCATAGCCCCCTCGAAATTGTAGAACCGGCGCGCCCGGAGCACGCCGAGTTCGGGAGTATTGACATACTGTCCCGCGGTATAGGCGAGCAGATCCGTTTGATCCTGCTGACGCATGATGAAGTGATACACCGGCAGCGTGGTCAGTTGCGCCGAGGTGAAAACCGACGAGGGGCCTGCATAATCCGGCACGCCGTTATAGGAGAAGTAAGCGAAATTCCGGGAAGGATCATCCGGCAGTGGAATCTGGACGGAGGCACCGGCAAGGTCCGTCGCCACGATCCGGTAGCGCACCAGCGTGCGGTGCGGCTGCGCGGGAATGGTGGCGGAGAAAACCCCGTCCCCCGCCACATCGCTGCTCCCGGAGCCATCGTCCACCATGGGAAGGGTGATCCAGTTCGCCGGGTTTTCGAAGGCCGGATTCGGCGGCTTTCCAAACTCCACCGGAAGCGCCTCGATGAGCACCGTGTCATTGGTGGTGCGCGGCAACTCAGCCGGAATGTAGTTTCCAGGAGCCACGACCTGATACTTCAGCACCACGCTGCCCAGACCCTGGCGGTCCGAGATTTTTGCCGTGACTTTGACCGGCTCCACAGACTTTGGCTGATTGGGAGAGTGGGTCACTTCCCGCACCGCCGGAGGGCAGTTGGCCGCGAGGACTGAATTCGGAGCCCCTGGCGTGGCCATAAACAAGCTTTTGATAGGAGCGATCTCCGCATCCAGCGCGAAATCGAATGTATTATACACAGTGACATCCTCCTGAGTGGTCCGGAGGCGGGGAGCCTTGACCCAGCCTTCGACGGCGATTTCATTGTCACCGGCCACCAGATAGCTGGCGCAATTCGTCAGCACCAGTTCCGACCATGGATCGTTGGAATGTTCGTAGATGGATGTGGTATTGAAAACCGGATCGGCCGGGCCGCCTTCCGGAAAACCGAAGCGGGCGACCTCGGTTCCATTGATCCAGACGATGGCTGCATCACTGCGCAGCACCCGCAGAACCAGCGCCTTTGGCACCGGTCCGCTCACGTTGAATGCGCGCCGCATGGCGACCGACCGGTAGTTGATCGTGAAGTTGGTGTCGATATTGAGATTGGCATTGGCATAGGAAGCCATGTCTGCGAGTTGTGTGGCCACCGTCACGTTCGCCTCCGCATTGTAAGCCTGCGCAGTGTCATTGTTGAGCTTGAAGAGCCCCACGGGCGTCGCACCGGTCAGCCACGCGGCGTCCTCGCTAAATCCGGAGAGCTTCCATCCCGAAGGCACCTCGGACGTGCCCTTGCGGTATTTCCACCCGGTCGAGCCTCGGCTGAGATAGGGCGTCTGCGCGGCGGCGGTCGCTGCGCGCCAGTGTCCGCCGATATCGTTGTCGAGCGCAGGATTCACCAGTTCAAGCGATGGACCGTCGCCGTTCGGAGGCACCGGCCACGGACTGTTTATTCCGTAGGCAACACCATCCACTTTGTTTCCGGCGCTGTCTTTCAGGATGATCTCGTCACCGTCGCTGCTCAGCCCTCCGGTCCACGGTCCCAGCGCCGTCACATTGTAGATCGCCAGAATAGCTGCGGGATTCTGGGCCACCACCAGATAGCCGTCGGGCGGGATCGTCACGTTAGGGAAAGTGTAGGTCACCCCTTTGGTAAACTGCCAGTTGGTCAGATTCACCGGCCCGCCCGTGGGATTATGAAGCTCGATGAACTCCGCCGGCACGATGTTGTTCGGTGAATTGTAGTAGATTTCATTGATCTGCACATGCAGATCCGCGGGCTGCACCGGGAAGGTCAGGACCTTGTCGTAACTGTTGTTGGAGGAATCCGTGACCCGCACACGGATGGAAATGGTCAGGCCGTTGTCCCCCTGGAAATTGTGGTTCGAGATGAGCTGATTCCCGGAAATGGAGAAGTAACTGTTGTTCGTATCGCCCGCGCCCGTCACCAGCGAGAACGTAAAGGTGTCCCGCCCATTGGGGTCCACCGCCTGGAGCCGGGTAATGATATTGCCCGTGCTGTCGTCCGTGCGAATGGTCGCCGTGGCGGGAGTGATGTCCGTCGGGCCGCTTTGCGGGGCCCCCACCGTGATGGAGACCGTCGCGGTGTTGGAATCATTAAACCCGTCATTCACCTTCCAAACGAATGAGTCCGTGCCCGTGTACCCCGCCGAGGGTGTGAACGTCAGCGCAGGCGCGGTGCCGCTGAGCGCCCCGTGTGCAGGCGGTGTCACAATGGTGTAGGCCAGCGTGCCACCGGTATCCACCGCAGCGAGGGGAGCCGGCGCAGGAGAATTATAAGCCGCATACACCGACGAAGGAGTGGCGAGCGGTTTTCCATCGAGGACCTTTACCGTCGTTGTTGTCGTGGCGGTCGCGGCACCGTTCGTAAAAGTAAGCGTGTAGGTCGTAGTGCCGGAAAGCGTCGCAGTGGTGAAATCCGAAAGGTTCGCAGGATTCGTTACAGTCACTCCGTTGTTGATCGCTACCGTTCCGCCTGCGGAACCCGGTCCGCCAATTGTCCAGCTAAGGCGGACCGGCTCTCCTTTTGCGACGGTGGGGGGAAATGCCTTGAACGTCAGAAGCACAGACGGCGGCAATGCATCCGGTCCCGCGGCAAGACTCGCTGCGATCATGCTTTCCGGCATGGGTCCATTCCAAATCCGAAACTCGTTAAAAGTGCCGTTGGTGTTCGCATCGCCGGCCCAGTTGGAACGTCCCAGCCAGTTGTTCACGAATACCATGTCCTGAGGACGGAATGCAGAATTCAGGGCACCCATCAGCGTGCCGTTTTTGTAGTATTTGAACGCCGGAGACACACCCGCATTGCCCAGCGGATCGTATACCGCCGCATAATGGAACTGAGTGCCGTAAGTGACGGCATCGTTCGCCACATCGGTAAAATTCTCCACATTATTGTCCTTCAACGAGACCCGCCGGGAGGTCGTGGTATCGCCCACTTGAGCGGAAATGAGCATGTATTCCGTACCGGTGAAGCTGCCTCCCGGGGCGGTTTGCTCGCCGGAGCTGTTCGTTCCGAAGTCAAAGTAGCGCGACCATGTCTGCGCTCCGTTGAGGGTCATCCAGCCTTCAAAAGTCACCTGAGTGAACCCGCTCATCACATTGTTGGGCAAGTCAATATAGGCAGCAGTACCGGACCCTCCGCCCCCAAGGCGCACGCCCTGCGTTCCCGCCGCCGAGCCCGTGGCATCCGAACGGATCCACATGCTCCCTGCAATCACTCCCGGGGAGGTGAAGGAAGCCGCCGCGGTCCCAACGATGGTGCCGTTTTGCGGGCCGGTGCTTGCGCCGTGCGTCCCGCCAACGGAATCGATCACCGCCGTTCCACTGGCTTCATTGAAGCTCCACCGGTGCATCAGGAGCGGCAGATTGGAAGAGGCGGCGAAAGGATTGAGGGTCACCGTCTTCGTAAAGGAATTGGCGCCCTTTGTCGCCGTCAGGGTATAGGTCACCGGACCACCGGAGGGATACACCACCACTGATCCGCTGCCCGGCGTCACGACACCGGGGGCGGGGGTGATCGTCACACTGCTCGCGTTATTCGTCGCATAAGTGAGCGTGACAGGCTCCCCGGGCATGTAGGTCGCGCCGCTGGCCGTGAGACTCAACGCAGCCGGGACATCGAACCCGGGAAGTTCCGCCGCATACTGCGCGGCAATCTGCTGAGGCGTGAGCACCACGTCATGCACGCGCACTTTAGCAATCGAGAGCCCGGAGTTGAACACTTGAGGCGCGAACGGTGAGGCCGCGTTATTCTGTCCTCCCACCACGAACTTGAGAGGAGTCACTCCCGTACCGTCGTACTGATAGGTATTGATCGCCCCGTGCCGCTCGAAATTCGTCTGCAATCCGTCCGCATAAATGCGGGTCCACGTTCCATCGTATGTCAGAACGAGGTAATGCCACTGTGACGCAGCCGGCAGGGCGCTCCATCCCATGTCATTGAAGTCCGTCCAGCCG
>DATAIE010000434.1:0-4607 GCA_036262875.1 Verrucomicrobiales bacterium | reverse complement strand
CGCCGTGCTGAAGGAGACAGTCTGTGAAGCCGCCGGTGCTCGCTCCCACATCCATGCAGGTGAGTCCGGCGACATCGATGCCGAACGCGGTCAATGCGCCCTCCAGCTTGAATCCTCCGCGACTGGCGTAGCGCGGCTTTTCCTTCACTTCGAGGACGTCATCGTCTTTTACTCCCGCTCCGGCCTTGGCGGCGGGGTGGCCGTTGACGAGCACTTCCCCGGCGAGAATGAGCCGTTTCGCCTGCTCGCGGGAATCACAGAGTCCGCGGGCGGCGAGAGCGGCATCCAGTCTCTGCTTCATGCCGGCCTTTCGGGATCGAAGTCGTTGATGGCGTTGATCAGTTCGCGGAAGCGTCCGTATTTTTTCTTGTGAGGAACGAAGATCAGCCGCGGAAGGTGAGCGATGGTCGCTTCGTCCTGTTCCTCCGGCAGGGCTGTGCCCTGCATGATGATGCCTGTTTTCACGAGGTCGGGGAAGTTCGTATTCAACTGAGCCAGTTGATTCTGGCTCAACGGGCGCTGGAGGCGGAAAACGATACGGTCTTTGACGAAACGGTAGGAGTGGAAAACACGGTAAAAATGCTTCACCTCATGGACGGCTGTTTCCACATCGTCTGTGACCAGGAAAAGTGAAAAATCCTCCTCGCTGATCAAATTCCGCTCCAGCAGATGTCCGCGCAGAAAGGCCTCGAAGGTCTTCCAGTAGGTGCCGCCCGGGGCATCCACCATGACGATGGGAAGAATGGCCGATTTCCCGGTCTGGATGAGGGTAAGGACTTCAAAGCCTTCGTCCATGGTGCCGAAGCCGCCGGGAAAAAGCGCCAGCGCTTCCGATTCCTTTACGAAGGTGAGTTTGCGCGTGAAGAAATAATTGAACTGAAGCAGCTTGGAATCACCCACGATCGTGTCGTTGGCGCTTTGTTCGAACGGGAGTTTGATATTGAGTCCGAAGCTGTTGTCGCGTCCGGCGCCTTTTTGTGCGGCTCCCATGATCCCGTCGCCCGCGCCGGTGATGACCATGAATCCCTCCTCCACCATACGCCGGGCAAAGGTGGCTGCGGCCTTCGCCTCCTCCCAGTCCGGGTGCGTTCGGGCGGAGCCGTAGATGGCGATTTTGCGACGGTTGTCGTAGGGCCGGAAGACGCGCCACGCATTGCGCAGTTCCTTGCAGGTACGGTTGAGGAGTTTCAGTTCCGCCACGTTGACGTCGTGCCGGGCCAGGCGCAGGGCACCGATGATCAGTTCCTCGATCAACTCTGCATTGGCCTTGCCGTTCCAGTCTTTCACCAGTTCGTCCACACGCTTGTCGAATTCGGGATCACCGGTGGAGGTGCGCCGTCCGCTCAGGGCGTGAATACCGCCGGCGGTGAAATCCTTGCCGGCCTTGTCATGGGGGGGAGTGCTCATAGATACTGCTGAGGGGTTCCGTCGCGGCATGTCGGGACCGGGGCAACGACGAAATGAAATGACGGGATCGCCCGGGTGGAGCTTCCGCCGTCATTCTGATTTCGTCATTTCCACTTTCCCCGCCGTCTCCGTATGATAACAGCGCCCCATGCATATCTCCCGCAAAGCCGAGTATGCCCTGCGCGCACTGACCGCCATGGCCCGCAAGCCGCTGACGGCCACTTCTCAAATTGAGGAACTGGCTGCGGCGGAGCGCATCCCGGTGAAGTTTCTGGAGCAGATTCTTCTCACTCTCCGGCGGGCGGGGATTCTCAAAAGTCGCCGTGGAGTGGGCGGCGGCTATCAACTGGAGCGTCCGGCTTCGCGCACCACGCTGGGGGAAATCCTTACGGCCATCGATGGCCCCATTCAGCCCATGAGCTGCACGCCCCCGGAACCCGGAAGGCCCGGAAAAGCAGTCTGCGACTGCGGGACGCCAGGGGGCTGCGGCGTGGGCAAGATCTTCACGGATCTCCAAACTCAGATTCACGCGTACCTCTCCAGCCAGACTCTCTCGGATGCGCTGGCGAGAGAGGCGACCTCTCCTGCGATGCAGTTTGAGATTTGAGCCGGCGCGGGAGTCGTCGTTAGGCTTCCGGCACCGGTTGCAGCTTCTTTCCTCCGCTCAACACGGGCAGGATGCGCCTTTTCCACCATGCCATCACCGGAAGTTCTACCCACTTCCAGAAGGCAAGCGAGGCGGCGAGCGAAAGGATTCCCACTCCGCAGAGCACGGGGATCAGCCAAACATCGAAGTCGATCCGGAGGCGTTTGAGCACCATGGCGATGACCATCATCACCGAGGTGTGGACGAGATAGATGGAATAGGAGGCGTCTCCCAGCAGGCAAAGCCACCTGGGCCACGCGAGCCGCTTGCGCTGTTCCAGGCTGGCCGCGGATAGAATGATGAAGGCGCTGGCAGTGCCCCAGCAAAGCACGCTGACGAAGTTCGTCGCATCTCCTGGGGTGAGCAGGCGCTCCAGCAGGTCAAAGTGCCAGATGTTGAACGCCATCAAAGCGATTCCCGGTATCCACAGCCAACCCCAACGTGCCGCCATTGTTGGACTGGCAAGAATTCTGGCCGAACCGGCACCCATGAGAAAGAGCAGACAATAGGGGTGACTGACCGTGCCAATAAACGTCTCATGCTCCTGCGGATAGCCCATCAGGAACCAGACGGTGACCCATGCCGCCCACAGAAACCCTGCGATGGCGGCGGTTTTTCTCCCAAAGGCCACGGCGGCGGCAAACAGCAGATAGAAGAGAATTTCAAAAGCCAGCGTCCAGAGAACGTCGATCAAATACACGGGAGCCGGGAGCAGTAAAAACGAAGACACCACCGAGTTTGACGTCAGGTCTTTCGAAGCATTGCCGGCACCGGTGGAAACGATGAACAGCAGCTTCATCGCCACGATGACGATCACGGGCGGATAAATGCGTGATAGCCGCCGGCCGAGATAGGGCTGGACATTCCCCGGCTTTCCCAAATGCCGCCAGTGAACATACGTGATGATAAAGCCACTCAGCACAAAAAAGAAACTCACCGCATGCCCGCCGGCCAGCATAAAGGCGCTCCGGACCTCATGCCCGAGATGCAGCCATGAAATGACACCGACATGAAAGACAAGCACCCACAGCGCGGCCAGTCCCCGGAAGACCTGTAAGGAGGAAAGATGAAACGGCTGGGAGGCTTGCGGGGAACTCATGCGGCAATGGACGCGGGACCCGTTATTCCGGGTTTGCCAGCAACTCCAACAGTCTTTCTTTGAGCACAGGCGACAGCCTTTCTTGCCAGGTTTCGTCGACCAGACCGACATCGATCATGTCACGTAAATGCATCCGGTCCTTGTCACGAAAGGACGCCAGTTTCATCTTAACCAGTTCCGGAAGGGAGATCAGAAAGAACTCCCCGGCATCCTCTGTCGCAGTCACATCGGGAGAGGGTTCGGGGCTGTCCGCTTTGACTTTCTCACATGCCCACAGGATGTGGACTGCATCACGCGCTTTGGCTTCAGGACCATCGAGAAAGATATCCATCACCCCCTTTTGTCCCAGCATTGCAATTTGGCGGTGAATGAACCCTTCATTTTCGAGGGAGATTCTCGCGGCTTCAAGATCCTCCCGCCGCAGCAGAACGTCGACGTCCCGTGTATTTCGAACTGCTGCCTCATCCACCCGGGAAACCCATGCCGCGACCGCGTTTCCTCCGACCACGGCGTATGGAATTCCCGCGCCACGCAATGCCCTGGCCGTGCGAAGAAGGCGCTCTTTTACCTTTTCAATTGCACGGTCCATGCGCTCCCATGAAACCGGGGCCGTAATGCTTTGCAACATGGCTTACGGTATTCTGTTAAGCAGAGTTCCGCAAATCCCGTTTGTTCGGATTGATGATGGCTTCTCCCTGTCGCCGCCTATTCCTCCCACGCAAATGTCTCCACCACTTCCAGTTCCGGGTGCAGACTGCGGCGCACGGGGCAGCCTTTGGCGGCAGCTTCAAGGAAGGCCTTTTCCGGATGAGACGAGGGCAGGGGAATGACGACCTCCACTTCCAGTTTTGCGATGCGCCGGGGAGCGTCGGTGGTCATGTGTTTGCGCACGGTGGCGGTCATGCCGGGGAGTTCGAGTCCCTTCCGGCGGGCGGCGATGGCCATGGTGGTGAGAACGCAGGTGCCGAGGGCGGTGCCGACGAGGTCGGTGGGGGAAAAGCGTTCGCCCTTACCCATGTTGTCCACGGGAGCATCGGTCTCGATTGAGGATTGGCTGGGGCCATGGGTGGCGGTGCAGCGGAGATCACCTTCGTAGCGGACAGTGGCTTGGACCATAGGGATAATAGAGAATTGATAATGGAAAATGGGCCTAACGGATGGGGCGGGTTACATCGTTTGGTAGTTCACCGGTTCTTCGGTGACGACGATGTCGTGGGCGTGGCTTTCACGAAGCCCGCCGGCGGTGATGCGGACGAAGGAGGCGCGCTCACGAAGTTCCTGCAGGGTGCGGGCACCGAGATAGCCCATGCCGCTGCGGAGGCCGCCGGTAAGCTGGAAGACCACTTCGCGGAGCGGGCCTTTGTAAGGCACACGGCCTTCAACGCCTTCCGCCACGAGCTTGCCGCTGGCGTTCTGGCCGTAGCGGTCGCTGCTTCCCTGGCGCATCGCTTTGAG
>DATAIE010000433.1:0-3814 GCA_036262875.1 Verrucomicrobiales bacterium | reverse complement strand
CCGCGTGCCGGGATCGCTCAAGCCCGACCGTTTGACTCAGACCGTGCCAAGGAAAGTAACTACGGACCCCTGGGGGGTCATTCAATGGATGATCGATACGCCCAATCAGAGCCTCAATCTCCTCGGTGTCGGCTTCAAGCTGGAGGCGTCTCCTTCCTTCCCCACTACCTGGCCCACCCGGGCGATGTTTGGACTGCCGGAATAAAATCATGCCATGAACACCGTTGCGCCTGCGTTCCTGACCGATGCCCTGCCCGCCAGCGCGGCGGCCCGGCTGGCGGTTTTTGGCAAGCATCCCGCGGCGGCGGATCACCTCGAAGACGCAGGCCTGGCGACCACTTCGCTGGTGCAGTTCAAGCAAAGCCTCTACGTGGATGGCCTCGGCGAAATCCTCGGGCGGCGGCGCTGGGAAAAGGAGCTGGAAAATCAGGACGCCGTGCCTTGGAGTCACGGCATGATCTGCGCGGGGCCCGCCGGGTGGCTGGCCGCGTATTTCACGGCTTCCTCGGATGCCAAGGGACGCCGCCAGTATCCGCTGGTGGCTGCCGGGCACATTGGCGGTTTTCGCTCCGCTGGCGCCGCCGGTGAGGCGGGCGATATCATCCGCCAGACCCTGCGTCAGGCCCAGGGGGCCGGGAGTGTCGATGCCATCCGCACGGCACAGGCCGCCGGACAACGGCAGTTGGATGAGAAGATGAGCACCGGCTCCTCCGCAGCGGCGGGCGCATCCGTGCGGCTCCGGCTGCTGGAAGGCAGCGGCTGCGGTCCGGAGTCCGACGCCCTGGCGCGGGTCCTCCATTCCCTCTCCCCGCAGGGAGCCGGGACGGGTCGTGCGCGCATCCGCCAGAGTTGTGCCATCACCGCATTCCACGCGCTGCTGTGGGCGGCGCTCGTCCGCTCTGTGCTGCATCTGGAGCGCTATCCGGTCTGCATGACGTGGCAGCAGGGGGATTCCCTCGGCGACCTCACCATCGGCGATCCCGGCGCACGGACCCTGCAAAACCTTTTCGCGCCGGAAACCGCCGTGCCGCTCACCGCCTGCGTGCCCTACTCCATCGAAGACGAGCAGCAGGACGCGTGGAGCGAAGCCGTGCAGGCATGGATCGATGCCCCGGAGTTTCTCACCCCTCCGGGAGCGGCTGCGTCCGGCGGGTCCGTCCTCAAAAACATGTTCCGCTCCGTCGGAGGCTTTTTCAGATCGAAGCAAAAATAACCCAACACTATGGACCTCCAGCCACTGCGCTCTCCTGTCAGTTCTGAATCGCCCTGCGGCGCAGACCTCGAAAACAACGGCGATCCCCGCTGGGGACAGTTGAACAACCTGGCGGCAGGCGAAAAACGGGAGGGCATCACCTATCCTCCCAAGTGGAAGGATGTGGCGGAACTCGCCCTCGAAGTGGCCCGTGAAACCCGCCACCTCCGCCTCGGTGTCATCCTCACGGAATGCGCCACTTTCCTCGATGGCCTGACGGGCCTGCGGGATGGCCTCAGCCTCATCCGGTACTGGTGCGAAAACTTCTGGGACGACGTCTATCCCGCCGGTGAACTGGAGGACAAACGCGATTTCCGCCCGCCGGTCGTGGAAGCGATCAATTATCCCTCCTTCCTCGTGAAGCTGCTCGCCGTGCCCGTTTCCCAGTCCGCGGGCGGACGATTCAGCATCGGGGAACTTGAGGCGGCCGACAACCCCACCGCAGGCGACGGCGACGCCATCAATACCGCCAAACTGGTGCAGGGCGGTTTCAAGAATACGAACGTCGAGATTCTCAAAACGGCCCACACGGCCCTGACGGAAGCGCTCGAACACGCTAGGACCATTGAAGAGATTTTCGACGACAAATTCGGCAGCGGCTACGGCGTCAATCTCGCCGACCTCCGCGACCAGATCAGCCGCATGGCGAAGAAGATTGCTCCCTACTGCGGCACGGTGGTCACGAGTGATGGCGAAGCATTTGCCGGGGCAGACGCCTCCGGAGGGGACTCCGCCTCCTTTTCCAGTGGCGGAGGCGGCGGCGGCGTGGCCGTCAATTCCCGTGAGTCCGCCATCAAGGCGCTCGATAAAATCATCTCGTGGTTTGAAACGAACGAACCCTCGAACCCCGTGCCGTTCCTGCTCCGCCGCGCCCAGCGCTGCGCGAACATGAACTTCTTCGAACTCATCACGGAACTCGCCAACGACCGAGCCCAGGCGGAGACGATTCTCGCGCCGTACGCGAGCGCCGCAGCAGAGGGAGAATCGAGCTGACGGTCCGCCCGGACTGGCCGATGGCCTTTGCCCGGGAACCGGCGTGCGCGCTTCCGCGCGAAGCGCCCTGGACTGATCCGCAGACACAACGCCATCCGGATGCGGATATTGACGGGAATCGCGAAGTGCATTGCTTTCGGGCGATCCTCCGCGCCATGAACGTTCTCATCCGAAGCACCCTCCCGCTGCTCGCTGCTGCCATGACCGGCGGCCTCTGTTTAACGGCGATGCCGGTGCCTGAGGCAGACCCCGCCCCTGCCCCCGCGAAAAGCGACCATGCAGAAATAACACTGAGCCGCCGTGAGAACTTCCTCGTCATCCATGCTCCTCACGTTCCAGGAAAGGAAATCCAAATCAACTACCTCGAAGCCTACTGCCGCACCGGCTCCACCGATGCGGACTGGGTGAAGCACACCGTCGTTGGCCACAGGACAGAGACCGTGTCCGCCTCCGCCGACGGCAAACAACTCAAGCTGCGCTGCAAAGTGAATGACGGGCTCGTGGTGGAACACGACATCCGCGCCGTGAGCGATGGCGTCACGTTCGATCTTACCGTCACCAATCCGACGGACCACCCTAACGAGGCGCAGTGGGCGCAGCCGTGCATCCGGCTGGGTGATTTCGCCGGTGCGGAAACGGCGCAGCCGGATTGTCAGGATATCAAACTCGACCGCGCCTTTATCTTCCTGAATGGCAAGCTCACCACCATGCCCACCCAGCCGTGGGCCACTGCGGCGCGCTACACCCCGGGCCAGGTTTGGTGCCCGAAGGATGTGCCGCGCACGGATGTAAACCCGCGTCCTCTCAGCACGCTGGTCCCTGACAACAACGTCATCGGCTGCTTCAGCAGTGACGCGAAATGGATCTTCGCCGTCACCTTCGAGCCTTCGCAGGAACTCTTTCAGGGCGTCGCCCGCTGCCTGCACAATGACTTCCGCATCGGCTCCATCCCGCCTGGCCAGACGAAGAAAATCCGCGGACGCATTTGGATCATCCCCAATGATACGAAGCAGTTGACCGCCCTCCACGCGGCATGGCTGAAGGCCCCGGCATCGAAATAGCCTCCCGTTCTTTTTGAACAGACCACCGGTTCCGCGGTCCAATGGCCACGGCGAAGCCCGGGTTTCGTGATCTCTTCTTTATGAAACGATGCCTTTGTCCCCTCCTGCCGCTGATCTGGTTTTTCGCCGCCGTTCCTTTGCGGGCGGGGGCGGATGAGCCTGCCCTGTCCGCGCGGAAGGAAGCTCCCCCGAAGTATCCGGTGACTGAACTGGCGGTGCCTGACTCGGTATTCAAGGACACAGAGCGGCACTGGATGGGCGTCTACTTCAACGGCGTGAAATGCGGCTGGGCCGGCCGCTCCATCGGTCCGGATACGCTCGACGGCAAAAAATGCATTACCGCCGGAGAAACGATGGTCATGGAGATGAAGGTGTTTAAACAAATCATCCGCACCATTTCCATTACCCGCACCTGCTACTCCACGGAGGCTCCCTACCGCGCGCTCCTCATAGAGACCACGGAAAAGAGAGGCGAACAGGAACGCCACGTCCAATTCCGGAATGCCGG
>DATAIE010000432.1:0-2016 GCA_036262875.1 Verrucomicrobiales bacterium | reverse complement strand
CATTCTTCCAGAAGGCGAAACGGTTCTTTTCCTGACAAATCATGGAAGCCCTCCAGCAACTCGCCGATTTCTCATGGGTCACGCAGGGCGCGGCATGGGTTTCACTGCTTACGCTCGTGGCACTCGAAGTCGTGCTGGGCGTAGACAACATCGTCTTCATTTCCATCCTCACCGGAAAGCTGCCGCCGGAAAAGCGCGCCTCCGCGCGGAGAAAGGGCCTCGTGCTCGCCGTTATCCCGCGCCTCGTTTTCCTGATGCTCCTCGGACTCATCCTGGGACTGAAGCATCCGCTGTTCACGATCCCGTGGCCGTTTGAGCAGGGAGAGTCCCATGATCCCGCCTTTGCGCATGTGGAGGGACAACTCGCTCTCAGCGGACAGGACCTCGTGCTGCTGATCGGAGGATTGTTTTTGATCTGGCAGGCTGTGCGGGAAATTCACCACAAGCTCGAAGGGGAAGGGGACGGCACCAAAGGCGACCACGCCAAACGCTCGGCCGCCGGACTGGGAGCGGTGATGGTGCAGATCATGTTCATGAACATCCTCTTCAGCCTGGACAGCATCGTGACTGCCGTGGGCATGACGAACGGGGTCAAGGGAGCGGTGCCGGTAATGGTGATCGCCGTGCTCATCAGCACCGCCATCATGGTGCTCGCCATCAACCCGGTGAGCAACTTCGTGGAGCGCCATCCCTCCGTGAAAATGCTCGCGCTTTCCTTCCTGTTGCTGATCGGTACCAACCTCATGGCTGAGGCCGCCCACGTCCACGTGCCAAAGGGCTACGTCTACTTCGCGATGGCCTTCTCGGTCTTTGTCGAGATCCTCAATATCAAGACCAGCGGCCGCAAAGCCGAGCCTGTGCAGTTGCACCCGCGCGCGTGAACGACCGCGAGGTGTGGAGCTTATAAGGTGGTCCGGGGCTCCTGCCGGGGATTGTTATTCACCCCTCGGCAGGAGCCCCGGTCCACCAACTGGGCCCTCATAATGCCGCAATGGCCTCCGCTGTCCTAACAGCGGCGCCGCGGTGGCGTTCCAGCGCCTGACGCCCGCGGGCAGCGGTGGCGAGGGCCGCTTCCGGACCAGCCAGAGCGTTGCGCAGTGCCGGAAGGAGCGCTTCCGCTGACGGCACTTCCGTGATGCCGCCTGCGTTCCTCAGGAGTTCCATCAGCGGCTGAAAATTCTCCATGTGAGGACCCGCGATCACCGGCACCCCGGCGGCGATGGCCTCCGCGGGATTCTGTCCGCCGGTGGCCAGGAAGCTCTTGCCGATGACGACCACGCTTGCCAGCGCCTGCCAGTCGCGGAGTTCACCGGTGGAGTCGATGACGAGAACATCCGGCTGGGACGTAATATTTGTGAGGGACGAGCGCAGAGCCGCCTCAAGCCCCAGGGAGGCGAGGTCGGCTTTCACTTCCTCCCGCCGTTCGAAGTGCCGCGGCGCGACGAGGAGCGCCAGCGCTGGCAACTCCCGGCGCAGCTCAAGGAAGATCGCTGCGAGCATCTTCTCCTCCCCCGGATGTGTGCTCGCTGCCAGAAGCAGGGGAGGAAGCGGCTCTCCAAAAAGTCCCGTGAGCAGCATTTTGAATTCGCCCGTGCGTCCAGGCCCGCTGTCACCTGCCAGGTCGTATTTGATACTCCCTGTGCAAACGATACGTCCCTCCGGCACACCGATGCCCGACCAGCGCGCGGCATCGCCCTCATCCTGGACGAGAACGAGGTCGAGCATTGAAAACAACGGCCCGGCAAGCCAGCGCCACTTCCGATAGCGGCGTTCGCTGCGGGGCGAGAGGCGCGCGTTGGCCAGTGCCACGGGGATGCCCCGCTTCTTCGCCCGCCGTACGAGATTCGGCCACAGCTCGGCCTCCATGAGAATGTACTTCTGCGGCTGAACGCACCGCAGCACTGCGCGCACGATCCAGCCAAAGTCGACGGGACTGTAGATCACGGTCAGGTTTACAGGCGCGTCGCTGACCGCCACGGCATGCCCGGTCGAAGTGGTGACGGAGAGCACGATTGG
>DATAIE010000431.1:0-3869 GCA_036262875.1 Verrucomicrobiales bacterium | reverse complement strand
CCATGCATGGCACCGCACATGGATCACCATGCTGGAAGTAGTCGAGGAACTGGCTCTGAGGGAGCGGCTCGTTACCTTGACCAGTGGCCTTTCTGCGCATCTGAATTCCCTCACGGTTCCCGCAGCGCTCACGGCGGGATTGAGCGATGCCCGTGAGTTTGCCTCCGCGGCTGCGAGTCTCGCCGGTTACACCGGAACGGGCCCGCTTCCGTCATGGGCCGGAAAAGCGCTCGCCGCTCAGGGATCGTTATCCGCCGAGACCCTCTTCGGCAGTGAGCGGTTCGTGGATTGGACGCAGTTTGGACCGCGTGCCCACTACACGAACTCAGAAACCCTGAAGAGTTACTTTCGTTCGATGATGTGGCTCGCACAGATCGACCTGCGCATCGATCAAAAAACCCCCTCGCAGGAACTGCGTGAACTTGCCGCCGCCGTCGTGCTGACCTTCAGCCTCGAGAGCGCCGGACTGATGGATGAATGGCTGGAGATGGACGCCATGCTGACCCCCTTCATGGGTCGTGCGGATTCCCTTTCCCCGCCGCAGTTTCTCGAACTCCTCCATGCCGCCGGATTGAACGGGCTTTCGGATGTGACCTCCTCCGCGGTGCTGAACGGGTTGCTGGAAAAGATCCAAAGCGGTCAGGCCGGAGTGCAGCAGATCACCGGACATCCCATCGAGGCTCCCGGCGATGAGAGCCTCACGGTTTTGCCCCGCTCCTTCACGTTCTTCGGGCAGCGCTTCACTCCGGAAAGCTGGGCGTTCAGCCGCATGGTTTTTGACCGCATCTGGCGGGAGAACACCGGGGTGTCCGGTCCGCCCATGGTGAGGGTCCACCGGCGGCTTCCCTCGGCCCTCGATATCGGCTTCACCGTGCTGGGAAATAATATACCCGCTGCGCGGCTCTCCGACCGCATGGCCGGGCCCGGCGTTCCCTACCGCGACGGGTATGACTTCTCGCGTGAGCTGGTCTCCCTGCGTCAGATTTTCGATTCCCAGCCGTCGTCCTCGTGGGGCGGCACACTCTATCTGCACCATCTGGACGCCCTCCGTACGCTTTCCGCGCCGCTTCCCTCTTCGGTCCCGGAGGCGCTCCGCACCGAAGCCTGGAAATGGAAGACTGTTCATACTCAGCTCGCCTCCTGGACGGAACTCCGGCACGACAACCTGCTCTACGCCAAACAGAGCTACACGCCGCCTGTCCTCTGCGAATACCCGGCGGGCTACGTCGAGCCACGACCCGCGTTTTTCGAGGCGATCAAACGCCTCGTCGATTTCGCGAAGACCACCGTTTCCACGTTGCCCATGAGCGGCACATGGACAGGTCGCCCCGCTGCGATTTACCAGGGTGGACCTGTTCAGCCTGCCAGCGTCGATCGTGCTCAGCGGAAATCGGCATGGCTCTCCCAGTTTACCGATATGTCCGCGTCTCTGGAAACGCTGAGAGCCATGGCCCAGGCGGAGCTGAATCACTCCCCTTTCACTGCGGGACAGGCCATCTTTATCAAATCGCTCGTTCAGGAGGAAGGCACTTATGGCAGCAGTGATGGCCGCACCTACTCCGGGTGGTATCCCCGCATGTATCTGAAAAGCGTTTTTGCCGGTGCCAGCGATCCCCATCCCTCTGAAATGTGGGACCCGCTCATCGCTGATATCCACACCGACGGCCCGGACCTCATCTTCACCGGTGATCCGGGGGCTGTGCTTTACAATGCCACCGGCAGTGCCGCCCTCATGCTTGTCGCCATCGACGGGAATGGTCAGCAGTGCATTCACGGAGGTCCGGTTTTCACTTACTACGAATTCACCCGGCCATTGAATGAGGCCCGTCTCAACGACCAGACCTGGAGAGCCACCGTCCGCCAGCAGCAGCAGCCCGCTCATCCGGACTGGACCCTTCCCTTTCTCATTCCCGGTCCCCTCACGATTCCCGCAGGCATCCCATAACCGGACAAAGCGCTATTTCTGCGGGAAGGGATCGGCCTTCGCGCGCTCCTCCGCTTCCACCTTTACCGGCGACTTCGGGCCTTCCACGGGCTGGTTGCGCCGCCACCACAGGTATCCCGCTCCCGCGAGTGCGAGGAGAAACAGAGCGGTGAGCACCCGGCGTTCATTCATGCCTACGACTGGCACTGAACCTCAGCGGTGACAAGGCGGCGGGGAACATTCCAATATCCAGGAATCCGTCTCTTGCATCCCGGAGGGAACGGTTCAATGTCCTCCGACTATGTATGGCACCTATCAGCAGCATCTCCTGACGACGCTCGATGACATTCGCGGCGCGGGCCTTTTCAAGACGGAGCGGCTCATCGGTACGCCGCAGGGCGGCCGGGTGAAACTGGCGGACGGTCGCGAAGTGATCGTGATGTGCGCCAACAACTACCTCGGTCTCGGCAATCATCCGGAAGTGGTGGCTGCCGCGCATGAGGCTCTCGACCGGTGGGGCTACGGTATGGGGAGCGTGCGGTTCATCTGCGGCACTCAGACCCTGCACCGGCAGTTGGAGGAGGCGCTGTCGGGTTTCCTCGGCACGGAGGACACCATTCTTTATTCCTCCTGTTTCGATGCCAACGGCGGTCTCTTCGAAACGCTGCTGACGGACCAGGATGCTGTCATCTCGGATGCGCTCAACCACGCCAGTATCATCGATGGCGTCCGGCTCTGCAAAGCGAAGCGCTTTCGCTACAACAACGCGGACATGGCCGATCTCGAAGCAAAGCTGAAAGAGGCGGACGCCGCGGGGGCCAGGTTCAAGATGATCGCCACGGACGGCGTCTTCAGCATGGACGGCACCTATGCGCCGCTGAAGGAAATCTGCGACCTCGCGGACCGATACAAGGCACTCGTGATGGTAGACGATTCCCATGCCGTGGGCTTCGTGGGCGACACCGGGCGCGGTACGCATGAGCTGTGCGGTGTGATGGATCGCGTGGACATCCTTACGGGAACCCTGGGCAAAGCACTCGGCGGTGCCAGCGGCGGGTACACCAGCGGGCGAAAGGAGATCATTGAACTGCTCCGCCAGCGCAGCCGCCCGTACCTTTTCTCCAATACGCTGGCTCCGGTCATCACCGCGGTCTCCATCAAGGTGCTGGAACTGCTCACCCGCTCCACCGCATTGCGCGACCGGCTCTGGGCAAACACCGCGCACTATGCGACCGGCATGCGGGCGGCGGGCTTCGATGTCGGCGCGGCGGGCCATCCCATCGTGCCGATCATGCTGGGCGAGGCGACCGTTGCGCAGACCATGGCCGCGGAACTGCTGGCGCGGGGCGTGTATGCCGTGGGCTTCTTCTTCCCGGTCGTGCCCCATGGAAAGGCGCGCGTGCGCACTCAGGTGAGCGCGGCTCACACCACGGAGGATTTGGACGAAGCGGTAAAGGCGTTCACTGCGGCACGGGCCGCCATGGGATAAGGGAGGCGCGATCAGAAGCCTGACGCGGACGAGGTTGCAATCGTCCGCCGCAGTGCTTGTGTGCTCCGTTTCAGCGCACGCAAAGCAGTCCATCCCAAACGACACTCAGTGGAATCCTACGAAATACTCAGCGAGGCCTTTGAAAAAGTGAGCCCCAAGGAAGTGGCGAGGGCGCTCGGCGTATCGCTCAGTCTGGTCTACAAATGGGCTCAACCGCCAGGAGTGGGCAAGACCGGCGGCATTCCCAACCCGCTGGACCGCGCGGATTCACTGATGCAGGTGACGAGGCACGTGAGCCTCATCAAATGGCTGTGTCAGCGCTTTGGCGGATTTTTCGTGAAGAATCCCCGGACCGGCGATGAAGCCAAAGAACTGGTGCCGGCGACCAATGAGATCATCCAGCAGTTCGCCGATCTTCTCTCCGCGATCAGCGACAGCGCCGCCGACCATCGCATT
>DATAIE010000430.1:0-3150 GCA_036262875.1 Verrucomicrobiales bacterium | reverse complement strand
CCAGGCGGAAGGCTGTGATGGAGATGGCCGCCATGAAAGAATGGAGCGCTTCAATTTTCGCGGGGGAGAGGAACAAAACCAAAGAAGACACCGGGATGGAGGGGCTCTTAAAGCAATGGGAGGAGAAAATGCCGGAGAAAGTGCAGGCTGCGGTGCGGGATGCTGATCGTGTAGATTGGAAGACGCATCTTGAAACTCACGCCGCATTCGTCCGGGCGCTCATCAAAGCAAATAACCATTCTCTGGCCGCGTTCCGCGCATCGTTCGATCCGCCAAAAGACAATGTTGTGACCAAAGGCACGGCGCTGGAACCTTACTTCGATTCAGAAACCGGCAGCGGTTCCGAAATGCCTTTTATACGTCTGACCTCCAATGCATCCTCACGGGTCCGGTTGGCACGCGCCATCTTGCTGCTGCGCGCCTATGAACTGGACCACGGGCGGCTGCCGACCTCGTTAGGCGAAATGATTCCAGATTACTGGCCTTCCGTGCCGGAGGATCCGTTCGACGGAAAACCCCTGCGCTATGATGCCGCTACCCGCCGGGTGTGGTGCGTGGGAGAGAATTTGAAGGACGACAAAGGTGACCTCGCCAGCGCGCCATTCCCCGCGCAGTGGTGCGTGGGAGAGAATTTGAAGGACGACAAAGGAGCGAATGACTACAAGGCCAAAGATAAGCCGGACGATGTAGGCATGACGTTTCCGGTGTGGAAGTAATCCGGGTTCGAGTCCGCAGCCCGCGGATCCGCCACAAACTACTGTCCTTTCAGGGCGGCCAGCGTCGTATTCCGGAGGTTTTCGTCCTTGATCGTTCCAGCCCACCGGGCGGCGGCTTCCGGATCGTCGCCGTTCATACGCAGGGCGTATTGATGCACGGTTTGGTCGTAGAGAGGGGTGTCCTTATGGCTGTTGAGCCATGCGCCGACGTTGTTGAGGGTCGTGGCGGAGGAGCGTTCCACGATGCCGCCGATCATGGAATCCACGGAACCCTGGAGGGCGGGGGAAGGTGGGAGGCTGGCGATAAACTCCAGGCATCTCCCTGGATTTTCGCCTGCGAGATTGCGGGTGAAGGCATCGAAATGGGAACGGTTCAGGAGGCCGTCGGCGGCGGCGCGTTTGAAAAACTCTGCGGAGGTGTCCCATTCCGCGAGGTTCTGACCCATGCGCCACATCATTTCCTTGAGCGCTGACTGCACCACCTGGGGAGTGGCGGTGGCCTTGTTGGCATCGAACCATGAGACGATGGCGGGCAGCCCGCCCTGGCTGTGGAGACCGTTCAGCAGGCCGTCCACCACGCCCGCCTGCTGATCCGGAGGCAGGGAAGGGAAGAGGGCGGTGATCTGCTCCGGCGGGGCGGAGGCCAGACCTGCCAGCCACTGGCCCTGCAGTTGGTCGCGGGCCCGGCCCGGCTCCAGGGTCTCCAGCCACTCCCTGGCCGCGCGCGGGTCCACGCTGGACCAGCCTTTCATTTTACGCAGAGGCGCGTAGGTGACTTTTCCGTTAGGCTCCGCGGGCAGGTCCTTGAGCAGGGAGTTCTTTCCAAAGAGCTGCCCCTGCCGCATTTGCAGCATTTCCGTCTCCTGATTGAGTTTGATTCCGGAGGTATAGCACTCCGTCATGCCCGCCTCGATGGCGGTGGCGTTTTCCTCCGTCATCCCTGCGAGCACCGTCGTGAGGCCCTGCCAGCGGAGGAGGTAATCCGTTTGCTTCAGCGCCTTCACCATCTGCTTCTGCGCCTCCTCCGGCGGCAGTGCAGGAACGGCGTTGTCACCGTTTTGAGGCGCACCGGCACTCGCACTGCCCTTACCATATAAGGTGCGGTGAGGAGCCTTTCCCGTCTCTCCCGCGGATGGTGCAAACGCCCTCCCGAGATAGAAGCCGGTGCCCAGCAGGCACAATGACGCGAGAACCGCAGCGGGAGCAGGTGTTTTCATGGGACTCTCACCCATGGTTATAACATGCCGTCTCCGGCGACAATCCTGTTTTTATCCGCGGCACCGGCGCGGCCCGCGATCAGTCCGGGATCTCCGCTTCGACGAGTTTTCCGAGGAGGATGAGGGACTCCTGCCAGCCGAGGTAACACGCCTCGGCGGGGATCACGGCGGGCACACCGGCCTGCTCGATGTTCACTTCCGTGCCGCAGGAAACGGCTTTCAGATTGACCGTCACCTCGATGACGCCGGGCAGGTTGGGATCGTCAAATTTGTCCGTATAGCGCAGGCGCTCATGCGGCACCAGTTCCAGATACTCGCCGCCAAAGGAGTGGCTTTTACCGCTGGTGAAATTCGTGAACGACATCTTGAAGGTGCCCCCCACTTTGGGGTCGCAGTGGTGCATTTTGGCGGTGAAGCCGTTGGGCGGCAGCCACTTCACCATGGCGTCGGCATCGAGAAAGGCACGATAGATTCTCTCCGGGGTGGAACGGAGCACGCGATGAAGGCGAATGGTGTGAGTGGACATGGCAGGTGGCTGGTTTGAGTGGAGACGGTGAATGCTTTGGAGAAGTCCCACTATAGATGCCACTGCCGCAACCCTTCAATGGCCAAAGATTTTCCATCGCTTCCCGGGGCGGGGCTTACGCACGAAAATGACAAAGCCTGCAAGTACGGTCCCCGGATCAGTGAACCGTTGCCCGGCATGCCGAAGGCTTTTGAGTGCGGCGCTGTGCGCCGCTTTCGGCGCGGCCCGTTGCCAGCGAACCGGATGCAGCATCCCCGTCTTATCTCATTCTGCCGGGACTTTGCTGACGGGAACATTATGCGACGGCTCCCTCCGGCAGCCCGCTTCGAAAGCGGCGCACAGCGCCGCACTCAAAAGCCTTCGGCCATGCTTCGGAAGCAGCCTCTAAAGGCGTCCGGATTTTCCTCCGCACCGCTGCAATATTTGCTCTTTAGAAACACGGACTCCGGCCTATCGCTTTCGCCGGGGCCGCTGCCTCTCCCGTGTCTGACATTCCCGCCACTCCTCCCGCGGACGATTCGCTTCCCGCATTGCCGCCTGAATATTCCGCGTGCCGCGGGAGCGGGAAGGCGCGGGTGCATCAGGTGCTCATTGGAGTGTATTTAGTCTTAATAGGAAAGGCGGTGGTGTTCACGTGGATGCTGTTTTGGTTGATCCTGTCCAGGGTCTTCGAGACCTCCGGTGGCCTGGT
>DATAIE010000429.1:0-10315 GCA_036262875.1 Verrucomicrobiales bacterium | reverse complement strand
GTTTTCCTATCTCCGATTTATTGGATATTCATTTTTTATCCATATCAGGGGATAAGGCCATCCTCTTGGCATAGGTATGATCCTGTTGTTGCGTATGGCCTTGTTATCGGGCTGGCTTTGCTGTGTGTTTTCAGAGCGTTGAGAATCCTTTTCAAAAAGCAGTTATAAAATGATTTCGGAAGGAAACGTGAGTTCTTCCAGGCCTTGCCTGCGTTGGTGAACAATTGCGCCACCGGCTGACGTTTAACGTCTTGTGGACCACCAGCCGTGCCGCACGCATCCTGTCGTGCTCCTCGGCCATCGGGCGCTACGAGGATCTTGGTGGAAGGGTCTTCGTGTGCGAGCGGATTTTCGATTTTCGATCAGGGACTGTGGGACAAGAGGTGGAAGAGGGCGGCGAGGGTTCGAGGGCTCCTGAGAGGAAGCGGGCCGATCCGCTTTCAACGAGCTCGTCCTGCCCGACGAGAGACGAGAGGAACAATTTCCGTCCTCCGGTTGCGTCCAAGAGCCTCCGGCAGAGGCGTCTCAGAGGGGAATCCACCCCCATCCCTCTTGAGAGCCTGATGCAATACTTGTCAGGGTCCAAGCCGTGACACTGTTGACATTTTGTGTTGACGCCTCCTGCTCTTTACTGCCGTTTTTCACACTTAACTCGTTGAATCTCAACGAGTGGAGGCGGAGGCGGGAATCGAACCCGCGAATGGAAGTTTTGCAGACTTCTGCCTTACCACTTGGCTACTCCGCCGTTACTCGGGGCGGGAGAGTAGGGCGGGAGGAGGGACTGTCAACGGGCGAGGGGAGGGATTTGCAGGGGAGTCGTTTCAGGCGGAGAGGAGAGAGCGGATGGTTTCGACGAGGGTGGAGACGTCCACGGTCTGTTCAGTGCGGGCGGCGAGGTCTTTGATTTTGATGACGGGGAATTCGTCGCCGATCACGATGGCGAGGCGGGCGCGGAGGTTTTCGGCCGCTTGGAATTGTTTGCCGACTTTGTCAGGGTTGTAGCTGAAATCGACGGAGTGGCCGGCGGCGCGGAGAGCCTGCACGAGGGTGAGGGCATCGGGGCGCCGGGTTTCGCTGGCGGTGACGACGTAAAGATCGAGCGAGGCCGCTCCGGCGAGCCACTCCTGCATCTGAGCGTTCGCGTGTGAGGTTTCGCGAATGAGGTCCGAGATAACCATATCGCCCATGGCGAATCCCACGGCGGCGAGATCGACGCCGCCGATGAGCTGGCAAAGGTTGTCATAGCGCCCGCCGCCGGCGACGGCGCGCATGCCTTTGCCGAGGTCGAACACTTCAAAGACGGTGCCGGTGTAGTAGGCGAGACCGCGGACGATGTTCAGGTCCACCTCCACATACTCCGCGAGTCCCCGGGCGGCGAGGTCGGCGATGACAGTTTCGAGAGGCGCGTATCCGGCGGCTTTGGAGTCGATAAAGGCGCGGACTGCTGTGAGCGTGATGCCCATGGCCGCGAGTTTGCCGGCGGTGATGTCCTCTTTTTCCCGCTCCAGTTTGTCGATGATCTGGAGAAAAGCGGAGGTGTGCTCTTCGCCCACGTTTTCACGGCGGAGAAATTCCGGCCACACGTTGCGGTCGCTGAGGCGGACGCGGAAGTCACCGGCGCGAAACCCGAAGGCGAGCATCACATCCACAGCCAGCGCGATGAGGTCGGCATCGGCGGCGTTGTTTTTCTCGCCGAGGATATCGGCATTGAATTGATAGAACTCACGCCCGCGTCCCTTCTGCGGCTGTTCATAACGAAAACAGGAGCCGATCTGAAACCACTTGATCGGCTTGCGGTAATCCCGCTGCCGGGCGGCGGCCATGCGGGCGAGCGAGGGCGTTGTTTCAGGGCGCAGTGCCACTTCCCGGTCACCGCCGTCCTTGAAGTGGAAGAGTTGCTTTACGATTTCGTCCCCGCTCTTGCGGCGGTAGAGTTCGGTGGGTTCCAGCACGGGGATCTCGTATTCCACCAGGCCGTAACGGCGCGCCACGTCACGCCATTTTTCGAAAACGTAGTTTCGCACGGCGCACACGTCGGGATAAAAATCGCGGAAGCCTTTGAGGGACTGAATCTTTTCCATGTAACTGTTCGTTCGACAAGATAAGCGTTAGGATTCGCTGCCTGCGCGGGGCGCTTCTTCAGGCAGGGAAGAGGACGGAGCGGCGGGCAGTGCCGGCGCGGCGGCGGGAGGCGCGGTTGTTTCCGCCGGAGTTTCGACCCGCGGTTTGCGGGAGAATTTGCGCCGCATCACCCGGCCGATGGCGCGCCAGCGGCGTTTGAGTGCTCCGCCGCGCCAGTGGCGGGTCATCTGTTGCCACTTTGCTTTTACGGAGTTCTTCCAGCGCACGGCGGCCTGCCATGGTGCGGAGTTGTAGAGCCGCTGCTTCAGCCTCCCGATCGCCTTATACAGCCTGCGAAACCAGTTCACGGTGAGCAGCGAAGGCCGGCAAAGCGTGAATAGGCGTGCGAGGATCGCGGTGCCCAGGAGCTTTGCCGCAATCAGGATGCAGGTGCCCGTCACCGGATGACCATGCGCCGTGAGGTAAACGGCGAAGATATTCACTGGCAGCAGCATCAGCCCTGGCAGCAAAAAGACCCCCATGGCCGGATACGGCCGCAGCCCGGCGATCCCTTTCTCCAGCGAGCGCAGAATGGGGGCGCGGCCCACCCACGCCATGAAGGCGGTGAGATGGTCCCACAGCCATTCCTCGAACAGCATGATCATCGCCGCGATGACGACCATCGGTGGCGTGAGCACTCTCCGGAAAAAGCGGCGAATCATGAAAGGTCAGGCGCAGGCACGCGCTGTGTTTTATTTCACTTCCTTGCCGGTCTGCGCATTGGTGATGAGCACTGTTTCGCGATGCTGGGCCGGGTCCACACGGAATGAGAGGCGCCCCCGGTGCTTGCGCTCCAACTCCACGAGGAGCTGTTCGTCCTTGGTCCGGAGCCGGTGCATGACTTCGGGGCTCACCGTAATCATGAGATCGTGCTCCGTGTCAGGATACTTTTGCAGGATGGTATTGAGACGGCGCTGCAGTTCCACACTCATCGTCTCTGTGGACTTGAGGCGGCCATTGCCGTGACAGGTGGGGCAGGCATCGTAGACGGCCGTGCTGAGACTCTCGTGCAGCCGCTGCCGCGTCATTTCCATGAGTCCCAGAGCGGAGATGGGCAGCACCTGCACCTTGGCTTTGTCCCGTCGCATGCGGTCCTTCATCATCTTATAGACCGCCTGCTGGTCGCGGCGGTGTTTCATATCGATGAGGTCCACCACGATCAGCCCGCCCATATTGCGCAGGCGGAGCTGACGGGCCACTTCCTCAGCGGCCTCCAGATTCGTTTGAAGAATGGTCTTCTCCAAATCATCGGAGCCCTTGTTGCGTCCGGTGTTCACGTCGATGGCAATGAGCGCCTCCGTTTCATCGATCACGATGTAGCCTCCGCACTTCAGCCACACCTGACGGTGGAAGGCGTTGTCGATTTGCTTCTGAATGCCCAGCTTGTCGAAGATCGGCTCCGGGCTCTGCACATAGTGGATGCGCTTTTTACTGCGGCGGCTGATGAGGCCGACAAGCTGGCGCATGCGCTCCGTGGTCGGCTCATCATCACAGATGACCTCGTCCACTTCCTCTGTCAGGAAATCCCGCACAGTGCGCTCTACGAGATCCGGCTCCTGGAAGGCACAGGCCGGAGCATTGCGGCTGTTCGCCTTCGTGGAAATCTCGTCCCACTGCTTCACCAGCATGGCGAGGTCCCTCACAAAATAGCGGGCCCGCTTGCCCATGCACACCGTGCGCATGATGACACCCATGCCGTCCGGCACGTTGAGTTTGCGCAGGATTTTGCGCAGCCGCTCGCGCTCCTTGGGTTCATCGATTTTCCGGCTGATGCCAAACATATCGTTGAGCGGCATGAGCACCAGGAAGCGTCCGGGCAGGCTGATGTTGGTGGTCACGCGGGGACCCTTGTTCCCGATCGGTCCTTTCGTTACCTGCACCAGGATTTCGGCACCCACGGGATAAAGCCCAGGGATGTCTTTGGCGGTGATTTTTTTCTTCTTCGCCTTCGCTTTGCCGCCGCGGTCGATGTGTTCGATTTCATCGCGCTGGGCACCCTCCTCTTCATTGTCGGCGGCGGGGATGGCGTCCCAGAAGTGAAGGAAGGCATTTTTCTCAAGGCCCACGTCGACGAACATGGCCTTGAGGCCCTGTTCGATGTTGCGGATTCGGCCTTTGTAGATGCTGCCGACGATGTGCTGGGTGCCGGTGCGTTCGATGGTGTATTCCTCCAGCATTCCGTTCTCGACCACAGCAACGCGCTGCTCGAGCTTCTCGGTGTTAACAACGACGCGGATGCCTTCGTTGAAGTTGGTGGTTCCTCCAAATAGTCTGCGGATTCTTTTGATCACGTTGGATAAGGGCATGGTGAATGGGCTCGTCTGAGTTGGCGGTCCTGCGGTTCCCGTCGCGGGATGGCTGGTCCGCCGGAGAATGGTTACCGGGTTCCCGCTTTGGCCGGAAGGACCGGCGGGTTCGGGGGATCGGTTTTCATGCGAAACTGCACGGATTGGATTTTCGTCCGGAGAAGCGGCTTATCGCCGTCGTCTTCGACCACCACTTCCGCTTTCGGCACGGGTTTCGACGGGACCGGAATACCGACTGTAGGAGCGGCGTCCTCCGCGTCTTCGTCGGGGGCAGTGTTTTCCTCGTCATCCTGAGGGGTGTTACTGTCGTCGTCTTTAAAGGCAGGCTTTTCGAGGAAGTTGAAATGACCTTTGGCCGGCTCCAGAGGTTGTACTTTTGGAACGCGCCCTGTGTATTTGCCTTCGTTTTCGGGGAAGAGAGAGAGCGTTTGCTCAATCACGCGTTTGGCAATGGGTGCCGGCACGGCCCCGCCCGCCTTGCCGTTCACCACCATGACGCACACCGCGATTTTTGGCGCTTCATAGGGAGCAAAGGACATAAACCAGGTCCGGTTATCATCCACCTTTGCGCGGCTTCCCTCTCCCTTCTTTTGGGCCGTGCCCGTTTTGCCGGCGATGACATAGAGCTTTGACTGCGCCGCTTTGCCGGTGCCGCGCGGATCGTTCACCACCAGGCGCATGCCTTCGCGCATATTATCCATATCCCGCTTTTTCACCCCGTGCTGGAGCAGGTCGGCCCGCAGTTTAGGGGTGAATTTGGAGATGACCTTCTGCTTTTGCCCGTTGCGGTCATACTGCCATTCCTCCGTGTGGTGAATGAGAGTGGGCTGGTAAATCTTGCCGCCGTTGGCCACCGCAGCACCCAGCATACAGATCTGGAGCGGCGTCGCCGCCATCAATCCCTGACCGATGGAAATGTAGGCCGTCTCGGCGCTGGTCCATGGACCCGCCCGGTGGGCGCTCCACCATGCTTTGGTGGCGACATAGCCGTTTTCCTCGAGTTCAGGAACTTCGATGCCCGACTGACCGTGGTTGTCCACATCCCCAAAACCAAAATAGGAGGCGGCCTCGTCGATGCGTTCGATGCCGGCGGCGTTGCCCAACTGGAAGAAGTAACAGTTACAGGAATACTTGATCCCGGTGCTCAGCGGGAAGGCGGCGCCGTGACTGCCATGCTGCTGCCGGTAAATCCAGCAGGCAATGGGGCGCCCGTAGGGGATGAAGCCTGGGCAGGGATAGGAATTCCCCGCTTTGCCGGCAAGAGAGCCGGCGATGGCGGTCATGAGTTTGAAAGTGGAGCCTGGCGCGTCTGCGCGAAGCGCTCTCGCCTGAAACGGCTGGGTGGGATCTGCGTACCCCTCTTCGATGGCGGAGACGTCCTGGGGCGGAATAAAAATGGAGGGATCGTAAGAGGGCACGGAGGCCATTGCGAGGATCGCCCCGGAGTTGGGATCGGAAATGACGATGGCTCCGCGTCCTACTCCTGCATCCCGCAGGGCCGTCTCTGCGATCATCTGCATGCGGGCGTCGATCGTCATGAAGACATCGGCTCCGGGCAGCGGATCGCGGCGGAGGGATTCGATTTCCTCCGTCAGCCGCCCGTGTTCGTTGATGAGCCATACGCGCTCCCCGGGTTTCGGGCGAAGCTTCTCATCCATGTATTTTTCGAGACCGGCTTTGCCGAAATCGTCAGGCTCGATGAAGAACAGCTTTTTGGGCAACCCTGCGGCGACGGCTTCCGCATTCTCCTTTTCCATGGCCTTCTTTTCCTCCTCGGGCAGCAGGGTCGTATCCTTCCGGTTTTCGAGAATATATCCGATCAGGTGTCCGGCCATGGCCTTCATGGGATACCGGCGCTTGGGCCGCTCCGTGAGCGTAATGCCTGGAATGTTAGGCGCATTCTCCGCATAGGCGGAGAAACGTTTGAAAGCATCCAGATCGCTTTGGAGCAGATTTTTTTCGTAGGGGAATGGAATGACCCCTTTGAAGGTGAGATAGTGCTTCACGATCTCCTGCTTTTGTTTTTCCTTCTCGGCGTCCGTGGATGCACGGTAGAGGCCCAGTTGGTTGAGTTCCGGGAACACCATTTCATTGAGAATGGCGATGATGTCGGTCGCCTCCTCACCCCGGGAGCCGTAGGTCATCACGGGCAGGGCGATCTTGTGCTTCCGCAATTCTTCGCGGTGCTTCTCCTTCCATGCCGCTTCCGTGGCCGAGAGATTGATCCCGATCTCCATGTTCGTTTCGTTCCGGGCAAACTCGACCCCGTTGCGGTCCACGATGCGGCCCCGGGCACCAGGAACCCGCTGCTTCGCAGTGTTAGTGACAGGCTGCTTCCGGATGAAATCGTCCTGCTGCTCGATCTGCAGCGACCACAGCCGGTAGAACAAGACGAGACAGCCGCCGACGATAACCACGGCGAGCATCAGCAGACGGATACGGTGTGAAAAGATCATGGCACAGTCCAGCGTCGATAGTTGAGCCCCTCATAGCGGATGCTGTAACCGCTGAGTTTGGCGAGTCGGTCGATGACAAAAAAGACAAAGGGCGCGATGATCATGCTGAGAACCGCGGTAGCGCCGATGTGATACCAAACCTCCACGGGCATGGAAAAGCCCGCCCGCCGGAAGTTGATAAAAAGGTATTCCATGGAGAGCAGGAGGAAGGTGCCGGCCCCGGTCATCAGCACCGGCAATTCCCATCTTCCGCGGCGGAAAAGCGGACGGATGCCGTGCATCAGTGAGCCGAGGAGGGCATACAGAAAGATCGAGAATCCAAACGCTCCGCCAGGGCCCTGCGGGGCCGCGCCCACCTCCACCATCGCCCGGGTCACGTCCGGAAAATTGACTGAAATGTGGTTCAGCGCATCCCAGACAAAGCCCGTGGCAAAGGCGAAGAACAGCATCACCGAAAACGGCAGGCTGATGGCGCACGCAAAAAAAATCACGGGCACCGCAAAAATACGCGCGTGCCATGCCCAGTCGATATCCGGGATGAAATCCTGGACCACGAACCCCGTGGCCATGAGAACGAAGAGCAGCAGGACAAAAATCATCGCGGTGGAGAGGCAGGCGGCGGGGCGGACTTCTCCTCCACTTTCTGCTCCATCACGAAAACGTACGGTAAATCATCAAGGTTCACGGCGGGCTCGACAATGGCTTCGCTGGAGGCATCTCCGGAGCGGAATTCAATGACGGTGCCCAGGGTGAGCCCTGGAGGAAAGCGGTTGGTGTTGTCCGAGGAAATGACGTGACGGCCCTTTTCGACCCTCGCGTCTTTGGAAAGGTAGCGCAGGCGGAGTTCCGGACGGCGGGAGGTGGAAACCCTGACGCCCTCCAGAATACCGCGCTGTTTCAGTTCTTCTTTGGCACCCTCGATCTGACCGGCGACCTTGCAGAGTTCGTCGGTGATAAAGAGGATTTCAGATTCGTTTTCACCCGCGCGGGCCACCCGGCCCACGAGGCTGGCCCGGCCTTCCGGGCCGGTGGGGAGAATGATGGGGCTGCCGTCCTGCACGCCCTGACGGAACCCTTTGTCGATCGTCGCGCCGCGGTACCACGCACTGGTTTTGCGCACGATGATCTTGCTGGGAATGAGGCTGAGCTCCGTGCGCTGTTCAAATTTCAGCAGCGCATTCACCCGGTTCATCTCGCTCAGGATCTGCTGTTCACGGTCCCGGTAAATTTTGAGCTCTGCGTTTTCGATGGCGAGCTTCTCATTGAGTGCGCGGAGCTGCTCCGGCGTGCGCTTCTCCTCATTGGCTCCGGTTACCGCGTCCTGTACATTGGCACCGGTGCGTTTGAAGGGCGCAAAGATGGCACCGACCCGGTTCTGAATCGTGCGCGTCGTGGACGCCGGCAGGATGAAAACCCATACCAGAGCGCCGATGAAAACAGCGAGAGCGATGAGATTGAGCTTTCTCATGGCGGGGACATTCTCTTCAGTCCTTTCCGGCGACCTTCAACCGGCGCGGATGGAGAGGCGCGGCGATTTCGGTGAACATGGCGGAAAGAGGCGGTTCGGAGGTTAGCTGTCTTTCGTCGTCACTTTCTTGAGGAAGGCCAGTTCGCTGAGCACCTTGCCGGTGCCTTCGGCCACGGCGCTGAGCGGATCCTCCGCCACATGCACCGGCAGGCCGGTTTCCTCGGAAAGCAGTTTATCCAGCCCGCGGAGCAGCGCGCCGCCGCCGGCCAGCACCAGGCCGCGGTCCACGAGGTCCGCGGAGAGCTCCGGCGGGCAGCGCTCCAGCGTGACCCGCACGGAATCGATGATCGTATTCAGGGGTTCCAGCAGTGCCTCCCGCACCTCCTGGCTGGTGATCGTGATGGTCTTGGGCAGACCCGCCACCATGTCACGGCCCTTCACCTCCATGGTGGTCTCCTTCGTCATCGGATAGGCCGAGCCGATGCGGATTTTGATATCCTCTGCGGTGCGCTCACCGATCATCAGATTGTAGGCGCGCTTCATGTATTGCATCACGGCCTCGTCCAGTTCGTCGCCCGCCACCCGCACACTGCGGCTGTAGACGATGCCGGACAGGGAAATCAGCGCCACCTCCGTGGTGCCGCCGCCGATGTCCACGATCATATTGCCGCTGGCCTCCTGCACCGGCAGCCCCACCCCGATCGCCGCCGCCATCGGCTCCTCTATCAAATAAACCTCCCGCGCTCCCGCCTGCGTGGCACTCTCTTTCACCGCGCGTTTTTCCACTTCCGTGATGCCGCTGGGCACCGCGATCACCACCCGCGGGCGCGCCATGCGCCGGCTGTTGTGTACTTTTTGAATAAAATGCCGGAGCATCGCCTCGGTCACCTCGAAATCCGCGATGACACCATCCCGCAGCGGACGGATGGCCACGATGTTGCCGGGCGTCCGGCCCAGCATGCGTTTCGCGTCATCTCCCACCGCCAGCACTTCACTTGTGCCGGCCTTCACCGCCACCACGGACGGTTCCCGCAGCACGATGCCGTGATCTTTGACGTAAACGAGAGTGTTTGCCGTGCCGAGGTCGATTCCGATGTCGTTGGAAAACCAGCCAAACAGTTTGCCGAACATGTAAATGGTCTAGGGGGAAAGGGGTTGGAAAACGGGGAAAAAGGAGAGCCGCGGATGGACGGTGACCGCGATCCGCGGACTTGCCGCCGGGCGCTTTCGTTTTCGCACAGACCGGTTTTTCCGGAATTCTTTGTAAGTGCGACCCCTAAGCGCAGGGCCGGAAATCAGCCGGACGAGTCGGCGCGTTTCCTGAACGGTCAAGGGGAAGATGGTCTTTCCTTAACGTTAGTGAACTCTCTTGATGTTTGAAATTCCCCGTCTACCGCTTCTCCGAAGGGCGGCGGAAAATTCTAAAAATCCTCATTTCGGCACTTGCCAAGGAAATCCCGTATGCTACGGGTCGCCTCCCGCTTCGGGGCCTTTCCAGGCACGAAGCGGCGTTTTTGTCTCCCCACAAAGCTCGTCCGTGAACTCAAAACCGGCGGGGAAGAGCGGGATAAAAAAACACCTCCTCCCTCTCCGTTTCCATGAAAGTCCGTCCTTCAGTCAAAAAACTTTGTGAATCCTGCCGCGTCGTCCGCCGCGAGGGAGTGATCCGCATTATCTGCAAAAACCCCCGTCACAAGCAGCGTCAGGGCAACTAATCTCCTCCACCGTTATTATATGGCACGACTCCTCGGCGTTGATATCCCCAATGAGAAGCGCATCGAAGCTTCTCTCCCTTACATCTACGGCATCGGACTTCCCCTCGCGAAGAAGATCCTCGGCCAAGCGAACATCAACCCGGACACCCGCACCGGTGAACTGACGAACGAGCAGATCGGCGTCATCGTTTCTGTCATTCAGGCCAACGGCATCGCCATCGAGGGCGACCTGCGCCGGGACCTCCAGTT
>DATAIE010000428.1:0-7815 GCA_036262875.1 Verrucomicrobiales bacterium | reverse complement strand
CATGCGCAAGCCTGCTCAAATTCTTACGGAGCTTTTATCTCGATATCGTCAAACCAGATCGCCTGCTCTGAATAGGGAGTGCCCCATACGGAGGCGCGGCCCTGCGCTGCAGGCGCCGGGTTTTCCCAGGTCACGGTCGCCTTTTCCGGACGCGCCTTGCCATCCTCCCACACTCGCGCTTCGATCGTGCTTCCTCCGCCTGTCGCGGCGGCTTTGATGCTCATCTCCACCCACGTCCAGGTGCCGGATGTCCAGGTGTAGGGGGCCGTGGCCACCACCTCCTCTTTGTCCGAGTTCTTCACGATCTCCACTGTCTTCGTTACCGGCACCACACGGAAACGCGGGCCGCTGATTCCGAAAAGCCCCACACCGAATCGCGGCTGCACCCGGCGTTTGCCCGTCGCTTTGATTTTGGCGATAATGGTGCCGGGGCCTTTGGTGGCCTTGCCCACCAGCATGCCTGCATCCACGATTGGCTGACCCTGAAGTTCCAGGACTTTGTTTTTGTCGCCGTCCGCCGCGATGTCGAACTTCGCCTCTCCCTCCACGGACATATATTCGTCCGGGACGGCCCCCGGCATAAGCGCCTGAAAATCGATCTTCTGGGAAGAAGACGCCGCAGCTGCGGGCGGCGCAGCAGCCTCCTGAGCGGAAGCCAGTGCGGCGAAAGCGAGGAAAAGGAATCGGGAGGTCATAAAGAGGGGGAGAGAATAACGCGACGAATACCGCGAATTGCTCAAACGACAGGGAGAAAGAGAGGTTTTACGCGGGTGGCATTGAGGACCGCGGACATCCTGTCCGACCCGTCAACCTGAGCCTCCTTTCTCAAACAGCAGAGGCTCACTACACGCGGGCGGACAGGATATCCTGCCAAGACTTGGATCCCCCGCTTTGCACGCCTCATGAAAGTCAGGCTACCGATTCGATAGACTCCTCAGATACAGCACCACGGAGTCCACCTGCGAATCCGAAAGGATGCCGGCGTAGGGGGGCATTCCGACATCGCCGTTGTTGAAGCCCTTACGGGTTTTGGCGGCAGGGTTGAGGATGGATTCACGCAGGTAGGCGGCATCGGCGGTGACCTTCTTTCCGGTCGTCAGTTCGTTTTCCGAGCCAAAGAGGTCCTTCCAGGTGGGTCCCTTCATGCCCTCCATGTGACCGTCCGTGCTGTGACAGGCGAGGCAGCCCAACTGATTCACGAGGAGCTTCCCGGAATCGGCGGTGGGTTCCGTTTTCGCCGCGGAGAGGGCGGAGAGATCGGGTACGGGGCCGGGTTTGTAGGCAGGATCGAAGCCTGCGGCGGCGCGGTCGATGGGAGGCACGCCGCGGAGGGTGAGACAGGCGAAGCTGTCGAGCGGAGTCCCGGCAGCGGAACGCAGATGCCAGTCGAGACGAAGCTGCTGCACAGGCTTCATGTCCGGCAGGTGAATCAGCAGGCCGCAACCGTCGGCGGAAATCTGCACGCCGGTGCAGGGCAGCGGCTCCATGCCGGGCGTGCCATCGAGCTTGTAATGAGCGGAGCCGTAGTTGGGCGTACGTTTGTAGTTCCACCGGCCCGCGGCGAAGTTCTCCGGCTTGCAGGTGGCGGCATCCAGTTTGTCTGCGAAGCGCAGATGGATGCCGGAAGCATTCGCCGAAACGACGGCGGGCAGAATCGATGCCTGACCGTTAGGGCGCACGCGGGCGAAGCCGGCCATGTCCTTCGATTCCGTACCCCAGATGCGGAAACCGCAAACGTAGAGCAGACCATCCACCGGGTTGATGGCTCCCTTGAGGAGAGGAAAGTCGAACTTCAATCCTGACGGAATCACCGCGCCCTGGTTCTTCTCATCGTCCAGCGTGGCGATGAGAATCCCGGGCCGGAAATAACTGAGATGCAGCAACCGGTCATTGAGCGGACCCATCTTCGCATTCACGCACCACACCTGTCCGGCGGCGCTCTGATTCACTTCATGCGGAATCCAGCAGACGGGCTCCTGGATGACGGAGGGAACAGGAACCGGGGCGGCCTCTTCAAAGCCAAAATAGGCATGCGCCTCCGGACGAATGCGATGCACCGGCGTGGACGGCACCCAGTGCCCCTGCTGATCGCTCGCCGTGAGGACACCCGTGTTCGGATTGATACCGAGATATGCCTGGCGCAAGCCGGTGGCAATTTCCGTGACCTTCCGGCCATCCGCGGAGACTTCGAGAAGCCGTCCGCCCTGCGGGCTTTTGCGGGTGATCTCCTGGCCGCCTTTGACGATATAAAATCCGCCTCCTGGCTTTGCCACCATATCGAGCGGATACTCACGCGTTTCGCCAGTCTGGGAAAAGGCGTTGCAGAAATTGAGATACAATCCGGGGACGGACGACGCTCCAGTCGGGGCCCTTACGATGCCGTCGCGGGTGAAGACAAAGATGGAACCTTCACGGCATACCACACTCTGCGGCTCATTCAGTCCGGAGGCGGCCCGGTGCCATTCTACTTTCCCGCCGGGATTGCCGAGGCCCGTCACCGACCAAAGGTCGCCATCGATCGTACAGATCCAGGCGGTGCCCTTGGGATCGAAAGCGATGCCGCTGGGACGCACATTCCGTTTCCACGGATTGGGCACCGGAAGGGACACAGGCTCCACAGACAGAGCTCCAGACGCGACCGGCGGCTGCGGCTTCACCGCGACGCTTTGCTGCCAGGACTCACCGCTCCATCCGATGGCAGCCGTTTTAGCGGAATCGACTGCCTCCGCAGTCAAAGGGCTGCCGGCGAAGGTATACGTAAGGTTCCACAAGCTGGAGAACGGATCTGCAAAAAGGCCCGCTTCCTTAACGACGCCGCTTGCAGCGGGAAAGCCATTAAATGGAGCGCTCGCCATCACCACGGTCCGGCCAGGATTCGCAGATTCGGGTTCCTGAAGCCCCAGGAGGACCTCCGTTAGTTTGGAGGTTTCCGGAAAAAACCGGATTTGCCGACCCACGAGCGGACGACCGCCGTCCATTCCAGAGCGGAACGTTTCCTCCACCAGCCGGTTTCCGCAGTGGTAATACAGGAAGATACCGTTGCTCCTCAACCGGTATCCCTCCCAGCGAAACGACTCCACCGGCAGCGGGCCGCGACCGGGTTCCGCCGGATCAGGTCCCGCCGGCCGGGGATCCGCGAAATCGCCGGGGGTGATTTTCTCGACCGGTTTGAGCACCCACCCGGGCTGCAGGGCCGTCGCCATAAGGGGCTTTCCAATGGGTCTGGGCAGCGCTTTCTGGCCGGGCTCGGATTTCCGGCTTTCGACGTCATAGGAAATGGAGGCGATGCTGGTGAAGGTGAGAAATTTCCCGCCCGGCTCTCCCTGCCAGATGCCTGCCACGCGAAGCAGGTCCTGATCGAAACAGACGTAGAGATCGTGCGGCAGTTTGATGATCAGTCCGCGCACGGCAAGGTTCCCCTTTGGAAAGCCCGCTTTTTCCCAGTCGCTGAAGTCGACCGTGGAGGTGAGCACCGGAAACTCCGGCTCAGCGTAGGAGCCGAATTTCTCAGCCGCGCCGGCGGAGGCGCAAAGAAAAGCGAAAGCGAAGAGCAGGGGGCGAAACAACATGAGGATTATCCGTGGCGCGCCAACGGCGGGCGGCGAATGTTTCCACAGTCCGCAGGCGCGGTCCACTCAAACCGCCGATGCGATGACCAATCCTTGACGCGGCGCGGCAGTTCTGATGGGATGCGGGCATGAGCAGGTCCCTTCTTTCCCTCAGTTGTATCGTGCTTGGTTTGCAATGGCTGGCCGCTCCGTGGTCCGCTGCCAAAGCCCTCCCTGACCTTGCGACAGCAGCCTTATCCGGCGATGCCACTGCCGTCGCCGGACTTCGCTCCGCCGGCCCCGCCGGCCTGGATGCGCTGCTGAAAGCCGCCGGGCCGCAAGTGGCTGCCCTGCGCCAGGGCACTACGCGTCTCGACGACCCGCAGGTGGCCCCGCTGCGCAGCGCGGTGGAACAGGTGGCCCGGCAGCGCGATGCCTGGGCCTCCGGGCTTTACTGGTTCACCGATCTGGAGGCCGCGAAGGCCGAGGCGAAAAAAAGCGGCAAGGCGATCCTCTCCCTGCGCCTGCTGGGAAATCTCGACGAGGAGTACTGCTGCGCGAACAGCCGGTTCTTCCGTACCATTCTATATGCGAACGAAGAAGTGTCCACTCTGCTGCGCAAACGCTATGTGCTGCACTGGAAGAGCGTGCGCCCCGCGCCGCTGCTCACCATCGATATGGGCGATGGCCGCCGCATCAAAAGAACCATCACCGGCAACAGCATTCACTACATTCTAAGCGCGGACGGTCAGGTTCTCGATGCGCTGCCGGGGATCTACAGTCCCGCAGGTTTCCTTGCTGCACTGGAGCGGACCATGCTTCACTGCGACGATGTCTCTCCGGGTGGCGTGAGAGTCTGGCACGGAATGGAGGCCCACTCATTGTGCACAGAATGGCTCACGGCCGCAATTAACGCCGGAGCCTACGGAAATAAAGCCCTCACCGCTCTTAAAGAGGGAGGAAAAAAGAAAGAGAAGCTGCTGCGGGACCTGCAGATGGTTGCTTTCCCGGGTATCGGCGGCGGCACGTCAGTAGAGACTTCCTGGAAGCCCGGGGAAACCCCGGAGAAGTCAGAGGAAGCTTTTCGCTTTGGCGTCACGGCAGAAACGCGAGTCGTCAGGAAACCTGCGGAAAGCTCCTTCCCCGTCGCACCCGTGGTGCCTAAACGTCTGGTCCCAGGGAATGCTCCCTTTGATTTTGACCCTCCTCAAATCCCAAAATCCATGGTGGAGCGCCCGGTGATGAAAAAGGCGCTGCCGGGAGGGACGGCTCACAAAGCGCTGGACCCCGCCTCGAAACAGGAGGCTCCTCCCCGCCTTTCACCGGAGGACCGTGTTCCGCTGGCGGACCGCATGACACCGGCGCTCTGGGAGAAGATGGCGCAAAAGCATCCCGGGCCCGCCGTTCTGGATGAATCCAGCCGGCGCTTTATGATGGCCAAATTACCGGCGGATGTCCTTCTGCCGGAGGAAATCGCAAAGGGCGCCGCGGCGAATCCGGGCACGCCCTTTGGAAAAACGCTGGCCCGTTTCACGATCGCGATCGCCAACGACATGGTGCGCAACGAATACCTCCATCATAACCGCATCCATCAATGGCTGGAGGAAGACACCAAAGGAGTTCTATCCGGCAACGTCGAGGAACTGAACAAGAAGGTGTATGAAGTGCTTTTCCTGACCCCGGATTACGATGCGTGGCTCGGTCTTGTCCCCGAGGACACCTACACCGCTCTCGAAAAGGACGGCTGCGCCTGTGACAAAGGGGCACCGCCCATGCACTCTCCGGTCAGTGCTCCCAAGTGAACTTCCGTGCTTTATGCACCAAAAGCGAAACCCCGCTGGGAGGCGGGGTTGTGGACTTTTTTAAGCGGTCGCCGTCATCCGGCGCTCCGCGTGTCTTTCGGTGGATTAGCTGGCTTTCAGAGCGGGGGCTTCTTCGGTGGGAACAGACCGGAGTTTGGTCAGGGAGATGCCGTGACGGTTGGCGATCCGGAGGGCCTCCATCACGTCATCGATATCCCAGAACTGGGTCTTTTCCATGGTGCCCACCTCGCGCAGGGGCTGAAGTTCTGAGCCGGTCGGCTGGGGAGCGAGTCTCTTAACGGGAACGATCATTGTGGTCTTCTTCTTTGTTTTAGTGATGGTCCAAACTACACGCCCCGGCCGGTCCCTGCCACTTACCGCTGGTCACGTTTCTGTCACACTGGACGTGTCGGTTTTGTCACGCAGGACGGGCGAATCCCCGGTTCGAAAGGGGTGCCCCGGAGACGCGGTGGAGCGGCAAAACCACGCTCTCCTTGAATGGCATCGAAAGGCGGGGCGGCATCTCCAGACCGGAAAATGACACTTCTCCGCATCCGCGTTACTTTTATCCTTGCCGCCCTTACGGCTTTCTCTCACTCTCTGCGCCCATGTCCGGGGGGCACAGCAACCCCGCCCCGGCGCAACCAACAACCTTCCTTATGTCATCAACTACCGCTGAAAGCAGCTACGCCGGCCCCACGGGGGGCGGAGTTACAACCAACGCCAAGCGGCTCCTCTTCGCAGGATTCATGGCCATTCTGGCCGCGGGCCTGGGCTTCGCGATCCGCAACGGAATTGGCGCTGCCTGGGGAAAAGAATTCGGCTTCACCAACCTCCAAAACGGTCTGATCGGCGGAGCGGGTTTTTCCGGCTTCTGTTTCGGCATCATCATCGGCGGCATCGTGGTAGACAAGATCGGCTACGGTAAGCTGATCATCGCTGCCTTCTTTTTCCACATTCTTTCCGCAGCCATCACCCTCATCCCCACGGGGTCCATGAACCAGCAGACGGCGTTCCTGCTGCTGTTCACCGGCACGTTCATTTTCTCGCTGGCCAACGGTACCTTGGAAGCGGTGGCCAATCCTCTGGTGGCGACGCTGTTTCCCCACAACCGCACGCACTACCTCAATATCCTGCACGCGAGTTGGCCGGCAGGCATGATTTTGGGTGCCTGCGTCACGCTGTCTGTGGGCGACTCCTGGAGCTGGAAGGCCAAGCTGGCTCTCTACCTTGTCCCCACTGTGATCTACGGCCTGATGTTCTTCGGTCAGAAGTTCCCGAAATCCGCCGCTTCCGCCAAGGGTTTCTCCCTCGGGGAGATGATGAAGGAAGTGGGCATCATGGGCGCGGCCGTCGCCGGCTTCCTGCTCTACCTGTTCACCCGGGACGCGCTGGGCGGCAACATCCTCGCCGGTTTCACGGGCAACGACTTCTTCATCGGCCAGACGTGGAATTACATTTCCATGGGCGTGGGTACAGCCTTTGTGCTGTGGGTGGCGGTAATTACCGGCTTCTCACTCGGACATCCGATTCTGTTCATGCTGTTCGTCGCCCATGCGATCCTCGGCTCGCTGGAACTGGGCACGGACTCCTGGATTGAAAACATCAACGGCACCATCCTCACCCCGCACCAGGGCACCATTCTGTTTATCTTCGCCTCCGCGATGATGTTCGCCCTGCGCTTCTGTTCCCACTGGATCGAGAGCAAACTCAAGCTCTCCCCGGTCGCCATTCTCTTCACCTGCGCGCTGTTCGCCATTGCAGGTCTCTACTTTGCCTCCGGCGTCACCGCACTGACCACGGCGTTTGGCGCCATGCTGATTTACAGCATCGGCAAGACCTTCTTCTGGCCCACCATGCTGGCCGTGGCCTCCGACCGTTTCCCGCGCACGGGCGCTGTCGCCATCAGTTTCATGGGCGGCATCGGCATGCTCTCGGTGGGCCAGCTTGGCGGACCGGGTCTGGGTTATGGCAAGGATCGCTTCACCGCCGAACATATGCGGGAGAACAGCCAGGCCGCCATCCTCGAAGCCAACAAATCAGAAGTACCCAGCAAGTGGCTGACCTTCGAGGAGGTAACGGCCCTCGACGGCAAGAAAATCAATGCCGCCAAGGAGGCCAAAGTGGAGGAGAGAACACCGGAGCAAAAAGCCATGGTGGAGGCGGAAATCGCCGGCAGCCGCAAGCTGCTTCGCTACGACGCTTTTCTGCCGATGGGCATGGCCGCCATCTATCTGCTGCTCCTGCTCTACTTCAAGAGCATCGGCGGATACAAGGCGGTGACGATTGACGAACAGAAGGCTTGATCCCGCTGACAGCATGACTCCTGGAGCGGCCCCGTGAAAACACGGGGCCGCTTTTTTGTGCTTCCGGTGGAAGGGCCGGGCTGATAACAGGCTGGGGAAATCAGGCAACCCTCCACTCTTCCTCCCGCATGACTACTTCTTCTTCCGACTCAGAATCCG
>DATAIE010000427.1:0-2111 GCA_036262875.1 Verrucomicrobiales bacterium | reverse complement strand
GCTGCCGCGCCATCCAATGATTCTTTTGCATCCCGGGCCGAGTTGAACCTTTCGGGGGCGACCGGCACCAATGCGGAGGCAACGATTGAAGCCGGCGAGCCCCGGCAGTTGCCGGGAGTGATGCCTTCCGGGACGGTTTGGTGGACCTTCACCCCCGCGGTTTCCGGATGGTACGAGATCAGTACTGCGGGCAGCGCGGTGGATACGGTTCTCAATGTTTACCGGGGATCCAGCCTGAGCAGCCTTTCGGGGGTGGCGGCGGCGGATGATGATGCGCTGGACGACAGCGTGAGCACCAGCCGGGTTCGGTTTCAGGCCACCGGCGGGGAGCCGTATGCCATCCAGGCCGGCAGCTTTAACAACACAGCGGGAGCGATCGTGCTGGCGGTTCAGCCGGTCGCCGAGCCGCAGGAGCGCGTCACGGCTTTGAGCCTCAGCCCCGCGGCGCCATTTGAAGTGAGCACTGCGGAGCAGGTGGTGACCATCACGTTCAGTCTGAAACAAAATGCGGCCCTCGATTATGGGACCCTGTTTGTGACCCGGCCGGATGGCGGCATGCTGCGGGAGCAGGAGTTCACGGCGGCTCAGCGGATTTCCGGCACGGCGAGTGAGGGCACCTATCAACTGAGTGTGACGCTTCCCCGTTACGCCGCGGGTGGAAACTACCCGCTTTGGATCACCGCTTATTCCGTCAATCCCGCAGATGCCGGGCTGGCGGGCGGGGGATGGGTCTGGACGTCGCTGCCCTCCGCAGTGGCACCGTATTTCACGGTTTCCAACAGCGGTTCCGCGGATGTCTCGGCACCCGTTCTGGCCAGTGCGGTGCTGCCGCAGTCCTCCGTGGACGTGACCGGCGCGGGCGTGGTCGTGCCTCTCACGCTTCAGATCACGGATAATCTTAGCGGCTTCGCCTCGGCGTCCGTCCTGCTGGAGCAGACGGTGAATGCGGAGCAAACGGACGTTCTCGCCGCCGGCACGGTGGGACCCGCCAACCGGACCAGTGGAACGGCCGTGGACGGGCAGTATCAGGTCCAGTTTTTTGTGCCGCAGGATGCGCCCGCGGGAACGTGGAAACTCCGCTGTGAGCTCACGGATACACTGGGGAACAGGAACTCAGTTCTTTCCTCCGCCGTGCTGACCGTGACGAAGAATCCCTATCCGGCGTGGGCCACTGCCCAGGGATTGACCGGTGTCGATGCGCTGCCGGATGCCGATCCGGACCAGGACGGCCAGAGCAATCTCCAGGAGTTCGCTTTCCACACGGACCCGAAACACGCCGATCTCAAGCAAATCAGTCCCTCCGTTCCGGAGCGGGTCTATCGTTTTAAAGGGGCCGTTCCCCTCCAGTACTCCTCCGGTGGAGAACTCCGCCTGCGGTATCTCCGGCGGCGCGGCGACAATGCCGGCGCGACCACCACGGTGCCTCAGTTTGGCAATGGTCTCACCGACTGGACAGCCGCCGTCGACTTAACGGTCACCCCTTTTTCCGCCGACTGGGAAATGGTGGAAGCCCGTGATCCGGCCGGCGCGGCCACCCGCCGTTTTGGGCGCGTTCTTGTTACCCTCCCGTAATTCGTCACTCCTTTTTCCATCCGTTCTTCGTTCATCAACCCAGCCCGCTGCACATGCTCTCCTCCCAGATTCGAAATCCCCGTTTGAAGGCCATTCTCCACCTGACCGTTGGCGTGGGAATCTCCCTGATCTCCGTCCCGGCGGCGATGGCCGTTTCCTCCGCCATCGCCACGGCCTCGCTTTCATTCAATGTATCCTCCCCCAATGGCACGATTGGCTTTTCCGGGTTCAACCTGAACGGCACTGCCGACCTCACTGCGGCCTCTCCGCTGACCACGGCGGGCTATTCGAATGCCACGGCGAATGCCTCTCTCTCGGGTTCCGATTCGATCGGCGTCAATACGATCAATACATCGTCCTCCGTCAGCGGACGGGCCTTTACCTCCACATCGGGAGTCGGCATTGCCCTGCCGCCGTTCACCTCATCGAGCGGCAGCGCCTCCAGTTTCAACTTCGTCAATATCGACACGTTGAACATCGTTCCGGTGGACGGGATGTTCGATCTCAAATTCTCCTCCGTGCATGCCCGGCTGGACCTC
>DATAIE010000426.1:0-1678 GCA_036262875.1 Verrucomicrobiales bacterium | reverse complement strand
ATTTCATCCGGCTCCATCGATCCCTGCCGGAACACCGGGGGATCATTGTCTGCACAGAAAACCGGAATTACGCAGCCTTTGCCGGTCGGGTTCATGAAGCCATCTGCGCGACGGGCGATCTTGCGGGCCAGTTGATCCGTGTCGTGCGCGGCGATCCTCCGCAGGGTGCCTGAAGCACGCTACTTCCCCATTCCAAGAAAGATCATGACAACATCAATCACAAACAGCAGCACGATGCCCACCTCCAGCCAGACCATGACGCGGTGGTTCTGGTCCTGCTTGAGCATTTCGTAGAGGCTGTCCAGAGTCTTCAGTTTTTCGTCGATGGCGCGGTGCCAGTCGCCGAGGTGGAAGACGCGGGCGGTGTTTTCATAGACCCGGGCGAGATGCCACTCGCCGAAGAACTTCGTGATGTTGGACAACTCGTCACTGAAGCGTGAGAGGTCGATCCGCAGTTCCTTCAGTTCCCGCAGGATGTCACCGCGCCCTGGCGGACGGCTTCCGCTGAGATCACGGTAGGCGCGTTCCAGAGCGTCGTCGATGAAGGCATCGTAGGCCTCCAGTTCCTCCAACTGCACGTTGGCCAGTTCCATGATATAGAGCGTCTCATCGAAATCGTCAGGACGGTCGATGACGAACGAGGCGTCCCAGTCGGTGACGACAACATCGTGACGGTAGTAGCTCAGCCATCTGCTGGTGGACTCGGCGATTTCCTGGCTGGAAAGCGCCGCCGCGTCCGGCTCGCGTGTGAGCAGTGCTCCCACTCCGGAGCGGTGGGTTTCCAGCCATGCAGGCGCGGAATCCCCGATGCCCGGCGATGCGGTATCCAGACAAAAGACGGTATAGGTTTCGCCCTCCGGCAGTTTCTCATGCGGACGGACGGCGTAAGGAGCCAGTTCCGTGCGGGCCCGCTCCACGGTTTCGATGACCCACTGCTCCAGCGTGCCGCCTTCGTCGAAGACCGGGGCGTGCCAGTGACCCAGTTCCTCCAGCGCGGAGACGGCGAACGGGACCCGCACCATTACGCTGAGAGCTCCGACAGGCAGCACCTTCACCGCCGCCTGCACAGGCACCGTCTTTCCTCTGATCGTCCGCTGCATTTCCGGCAGGCCGGCCATGAGAGGACGGTAAAAACTCTGTCCGCGCGGTCCCCGTTTCCGGGCATGGATTTGATAGGGTTCCAGAGGGGAGCCCAGCAGTTTCTCCAGCCCGGTCCGCCTCATATCGTAGGCGATGTCGAACGCATAAAAATACACGACTTCGCCATGCAGGGGGGCGTTCGCCGGATTTGTTGTTTCAGCGGGGGGCATCCTCAAGTGTAAACCGGGAGGCGCCGAAAGGCAAAATGCGCCGCTCAGCCTTCACATTGACCCGCCCTTTCGCGGTGCTAAGGTCGCGCCCCTTCGTTTTCTATGACCGGGTCACGCATTGGATTTCTGGCTCCCGCTCCGCTCACCAACGGCTATACCGCCGCGGTGCGGTTTGCCGCGCATTTGACGGGAGAAGTCCGGGGTATCGAGACCATGGAATTGTGCCCGCTGAAGTCGCATGCGGACATCATCCAGGCGGCCGCGACCGGAGGGATCGACTACGGGGTGATCGCGGTGGAGAACACGCTCGACGGCATCATCATCGAATCCATCCGGGAACTGGAGCGCCTCTTCGAGACCGAGCGGGA
>DATAIE010000425.1:0-7566 GCA_036262875.1 Verrucomicrobiales bacterium | reverse complement strand
CGCTGAAGAGCAGGTCATCGGCATAGCGGGTGTAGGCAGCCTCGAATTTGCGGGCAAGGCCGGAGAGCCGGGCATCGAGGGCAAAGGCGCATAGGTTGGCGAGAGCGGGCGAAGTAGGGGCTCCCTGCGGCAGGTGGCGGGACTGGAGCTTCTTTCGCAGGAGCCATGCTTTGTGCGGCGGGACATCCGGCATGGCCTCACGGATCGATAAAGGCGTGATGGTGGTGCAGAGGTCGGCGAGCAGGGCTGCCACCGGCTCGGGATAACCGGCATTGAGGAAGACCCGCAGCACACGCGGACGGCGGAGGGACGGAAAGAAATCCTGCACGTCCATGCGCAGCACGCAGCGCTGTCCGGCATGAGGGGCGGTGAAACTGACAATGTTCCTGCCTGCACGAAATCCGTGAGCGGCAGAGTGCGGCGGGATGTGATTGAGGATGCCGGTGAGGATGCGGCGCTGCACCGTCTTGAGCTTCATCTTCGGAGCCTCAATGAGCCGGGGAGGGCCGTGACGCCGCGCGATCCAGTGAAAGTGATAGTGCTGCACGCGGCGCTCGCCGTCTCCCCGCCACGGAGCGGCAAGGGAGTGGAGTTCCGCGGGAGAAATTTCGAGCCATTCGGCCAAAGCGGGCGGGGTGAGGATGGCAGGCAGTTCCCATCGCTGCGGTGGCCCGGCACGGGGCTGCATTGCGGGCTCCGCTTCAAGCAGAGGGAGTGATTTCGTCGAACGAAAGGCCCGGCGGAACGCGGAACTCTCAATAAGGACGTCCGCGACTTCCCGCAGCCGGGGACGACCGGCACCGAACGTGCCAGCGAGCTTTTTTGCGAGCGCGGCCATCCGGTGAAAGGGACGGCCCCGCGCCCGTTCCAAAGCCGCCGTGACCGCTTCCACTTCGAAGGGGCCGGCGAGGACACTGCGGGCGACCGCTTCGGCAAGGTGGCGGAGAGGGTTCATCGGGTAGGGAAAACGGGACCGTGCTCCGGCGTCGCGGGTCCGGCGCGGACAATGATGCGGTGGAGACGCATGCGGGTCCGCGCGGCGGAATGTCTGTGCGGGAATGCCCCGGGGTAGCCCCGGAGAGATGAAGGCGGACACGAAGTGCCCGCTCCACCGGCCCGGAACACGGTCGGAATGATGATAGTCACGGTGCATCCGCCGTCGAGGCGCAAAAGCAGAATGACGAACCCGGAAATCAGAATCCCGAAGGAATTTCGAATGACCGAACCCGGAAACGACCGCCGTTCTTCATTCGGACTTCGTCATTTTTTCGGATTTCTGGCTTCTGATTTCGTCATTTGAACTCCCCTTCACCCCCGAAAAACCAGTTGCGCATCCTCAAAACTATGGAAACCTCGCCGCACCTGTCCCAAGGGAGGACAGGGAGTGGCGTGCCATAAGGGCTCTGCTGCTGAACCTTCCTACGGAAATGCCCCCGAATACCATCGATCCTACTCAGTACCAATTGCACCCGGGTGATACCGGCAGTGCCGATTATCAAGTCGCGCTCCTCAGCCAGCGCATCAATCACCTCACGCAGCACCTTGGCTCGCACAAGAAGGACTTCTCGTCCCGCCGCGGTCTGCTGAAGCTGGTGGCCCTCCGCCGGCGCCTGCTGGACTATTTGAAAAACACCGCCCCTGAGCGCTATCAAAAAGCCGTCAAGGGCCTCGGTCTCCGCCGCTAAACGATTTGCCGGATACCGCACCATGATTTCAACGCTGACCCCGCCCGGTAGCACCAGGCGGGGTTTTGCGTTGTTTATCGGGTGGAGGTGAAACGTGAGAAGTGACAGGGGAAGAAAACCGCCCGCGCGGGGCGTGATGCTTCCTCTGTCACTTTCCACTTTCACTGACGCCCGGACACCCGGGGGGACATTCCCCCATTTGAAAACAAGCAACACAGACAAAGAAAAACACATGAGTATACACAGCACTACGAGCCAGGTCGGCTCTTCCGCCATCACTATCGAAACCGGCAAAATGGCCCGCCTTGCGGACGGCGCCGTGACCGTGCGCCTTGGCGATACCGTCGTCATCGTCACTGCCGTTTCCTCCACCAATCTCAAGGACGGCCAGGATTTCTTCCCGCTGAGCGTCGAGTACAAGGAAAAAGCCTCTGCGGCCGGCCGGTTCCCCGGCGGCTACTTCAAGCGTGAAGGCCGTCCCACGGAAAAGGAAATCCTGACCTGCCGGATGACGGATCGCCCGCTGCGGCCGCTCTTCCCCAAAGGCTATTTTTACGATACCCAGATCGTGGCGCTGCTCCTTAGCGCCGACGGCGAAAACGACTCCGACGTGCTCGCCATGAACGGTGCCTCCGCCGCCGTCTACCTCTCGGACCTTCCCATGGCAAAGCCCTTTGGCGCGGTGCGCGTGGGCCGCATCGGCGGTGAGTTCATCGCCAATCCGACGCACGAGCAGCGGGCGGACAGCGATCTCGACCTCATCTACGTGGGCAGCGAAGACGAAGTGATCATGATCGAAGGCGACGCCTTCGAAGTGCCCGATGAAGATTTTATCAAGGCCCTCCACTACGGACATCAGGCGGTGCAGCCGCTCATCGCTGCGCAAAAGGAACTGCGCGCCAAGGCCGGCAAACCGGTGCGCGAATACAAGCTCCTCAATGCCCGCCAGGAACTGCTGGACGTGGCCTACGAAGTGGCCGGCGACCGTATCGAAGGCGCGATCTATACTGCCGGCAAGACAGCCCGCGCCAAAGCGGTGGGTGCCCTGAAGGACGAGGTGAAAGCGGCGATCCTGGCCAAGTATCCGGATGCCGGTGCTTTCGAGATCACCCAGGCTTTTGAGTATCTCCAGAAGAAGGCTTTCCGCATCAGCATTCTCGACAAGAAGAAGCGCTGCGACGGCCGCGGACTGGATGAAATCCGCCCGCTGACAGCGGAAGTGGACTGCCTGCCCCGCGTGCACGGCTCCGCGCTCTTTGGCCGCGGTGAAACCCTCGCCATGGCTCTGGTGACGCTCGCGCCGCTCGACGAAGCCCAGGAGTTCGACAACTACACGGGCGGTGAAGACAGCAAGCGCTTCCTGCTGCACTACAATTTCCCTCCGTTCTCCGTCGGTGAGACGGGCCGCTTTGGTGGTCAAAACCGCCGCGAAATCGGTCACGGTGCTCTGGCGGAGAAATCCATCTTCCCGGTGCTTCCCGCCGAGAAGGATTTCCCCTACGCCATTCGTGTGAGCAGCGAGGTGATGGAATCCAACGGTTCGACTTCCATGGCCAGCACCTGCGCGGGCGTCATGGCTCTCTACGCCGCGGGCGTGCCGCTCAGCGCTCCGGTGGCCGGCATCTCGGTGGGACTCGTTTCCGAGTTCGACAGCAACGATAAGATGTCCCGCTTCCTGACGATGATCGACATCATCGGCAGCGAAGACCACTACGGCGACATGGACTTCAAACTCTGCGGAACCGAGAAGGGCGTCACCGGCTACCAGCTCGACCTGAAGCTCCCTGGCATTCCTCTCAGCATCCTCGAGGAGGCCATCCACAAGGCCCGCGCCGGTCGTTTGGACCTGTTGAAGGTGATGAATGCCACCATCGACAAACCGGCGCCGCTCAGCCAGTACGCTCCGCGCATCGAGACCACCAAGATCCCGCCGGACCGCATCGGCGAACTCATCGGCCCTGGCGGCAAAGTCATCAAAGGCATCCAGGCCGAGTCCGGCGCCAAGATCGACATCGATGACGATGGCACCGTGCACATCTACTCGGCGCGCAAGGAGTCCCTCGATATCGCCATGCGTCTTGTCCGGAATATCTTCGCGGAAGCGGAGGTAGGAGCCATCTACACCGGTCGCGTGGTCAGCACGACCAACTTCGGAGCGTTCATGGAACTGTTCCCGGGACGTGACGGACTCATCCACATTTCCGAGCTCGCCGACTTCCGCGTCAACCGCACGGAAGACGTCGTCAAAGCCGGCGACATCGTCACTGCCAAGTGCATTGGCATCGATGACAAGGGCCGCGTGAAGATGAGCCGCAAGGCCGTGTTGAAAGACAAGGAACGCGAACTGGCCGCTGCCGATGCCGCGGCTGCTCCCGCTGCTCCGGTCGCCGCCGCCGAGCCGCAGTAATCGTCGGGTATAACGAATCGCACAGCCCGCCCGGTATCCTGCCGGGCGGGCTTTTTTGTGTTAGACTGATTACCAAAAGGGTTTTCGGAATGCAGGGATACTCCCGTAAATCCCCGCGACGCGGCCTCACGATGATTCGGAGCCCTGAGAAGGGCGAAACAACAAAGCCCGGGGCAAGCCAGCGCAGCGGCGCAGCCCCGGGTAGAGACCGACGAAAGCGTGAGCCCTGAACAGGGCGAGGCAAATTTCCCGGAAGCTCTCCGGCGTTCGACCGCTCTTTTTCTCGGAACAATAAGGTGACGGCGAACAGGTGTCCCGCCCTTGCAGGGCTCATTTCTTGACGGAAGCACCCAGGGCTGCGCCAGCTTCGCAGGCTGGCCCTGGGCTTTGTTGTTTCGCGCTTTCAGCGCTCTCAGAGAGAAAGGAGGCAGAGTGCCCGCCGGGAATGAATGCAGCGTTTCATATGAAACATCTTTCCGGGAATTTTTCCAGCAAACGCTCTATTCGAGCGCCTTCCTCACAGACTCCGGCAGGGCTGTCCAGAGGTCGCCGAGTTTTGGTCCGATCTCCGCGGGATCGAGCGTGCGCATCACCTCGTTAGGGTCCGGAAGGTTGGAGCGCATCTGGAGATCGAAAGTCAGGTCAGTGCTGACGGGCTTCACCTGATGGATCTCGACGGCGAGAATGTTTTTCCCGGCCACGAGATGATCCGCCGGCAGCATGGCGGGATAGAACTCATTCTCGGCCTCCTGATCCACGGCAGCGGTGGCGGCGGTGGTGTGGTCAACCGTGCCCTCCGGCATGTTCTGCCTGGCGACTTCCTTTCCATTCAGGTAGATGACGCAGCCGTCGTCACGCTGGACGTTCAGGTGCAGGGACTTCACCGACTTTAGGTCCGACACATCGAACGCCGTGCGGAAGTAGGCCGTCATGGGCTTTTGTTTTTCGTCCGGCCCGAAGCTCAGCGTCGTGCGGACCGGGTCGTTGTAGCCCAGCCGCGCCTGACCGGAGGGCCAGTCTGCATCGTCGAAACCGGCGGCATTCCAGTTTGGCGGAGGCGCCTCCACCGCGTCCCGGTAGCGCCAGGTGGATTCCTTCGGAATGAGATTGAGGATTTTGATGCCGGTCTTCGCTTCGTAATAACGGAAGACGGATTCCTGCATGGCCGACTCGCTGAGCGTCCCGCCGGATTCCCGCTTGGCCAGCTTTTGCACGGAGGGATTGATCCCCAGAAGTGCGAGGGCATCCTCATTGCGGTGAACCGCGAGGAGAGCGCGGCCGCGGGCCTCGATCCATTTCGCCAGCGCGGAGAGAGCTTCGGTTTCCACCTTTCCGTCTTTGAACGGCTCAAGGATCACCGGGCGCAGTTTTTCCGTCTCGGAGAGGGCCTCTTCGTTTTTGCCGGCATCGAGAAGCATGAGCGCCCGCTGGAGGAGGAGGCGGGGCTGGTCCTTCAGCGCATCCTTCTCCAGATGCCCGGCGGCATAGGCCAGAAGCGCGGCCCCTTTTTCCCATGCCTTTTCCTTTTCAGCGACGACGGCGAGTTGCCGGGCGGTATCGCTGCCGCGCGGCTCGCGGCTCATGAGATCATCGGACATGGCGAGGATTTCGGCACGCGTGGCCCATTCCATGGTGGCTGGCCGGTCCATGCTGGCTTCGCCGCCGGCCACACCGATGGGGTTGGCGAGGTATTCCTTGATGAAGGCAAGGCGGGCCGCCCGGTCCTTGCCGTATCGCTTTTCGAGGTCCTCCTTCGCCGGCCAGACATCGATGGAACTGGTCCAGAATCGCTCGCGCATTTTCTTCTGCTGCTCGGCGGGAATGGCTTTCCACCATGTCTGGAGCGCGGCGTTTTGCCCGGTGAAGGCGTGATAGAGAAGAGCGCACTGGACGACATCCTCGGAATCGTAGGCGTCCGTGATGAAGGACGGCTGCTCCAGCGCGGCGCGGTAAATCGCGCCCAGCTTTTCGCGCTCGGCGGGGGTCCACTTGTCACCCTCCTGGAGCGCGTGAAGCAGCGGGAGTTTCAGCGTGTCCCGGAGAGACTTCGTCCACGGGTCCTCGTCGTTGTTGGAGTAATACACATTGGAACTCCGCCGGATGCTGAGGTCGTTGAGGAATTGTTCCAGTGGCCCGAAGCGGCGTTCTTTGAATTCGTGCATGACCCAGAGATGCAGCACCCGGAGCTTTGACCGCGGCACCTGGCCCGGGGTGCGCGCCAGCACACTGAGAGGCTCCTTTTCCGCCATGGGTCCGAAAGAACCGGCTGCCTCCACGATAACGGCGTCGTCCGTGGAGAGAAGTTCGAGAATGCGGTCGCGCCAGGTATTGTCAGGCAGAAGGATTGAGCCGAATTTCCGCGCGAGGGGAATCATACGTTCCCGGATTTGCTCCGTGCGCACCTTGGCGTCGTCGGACGACGGCAGCATGGCGAGGAGGATTTCGGCCAGGTAGGCTTTGTGTGGCGCGTCGAGGGACTTCACGAATTCAGCGCCCTTTTCGGAGACTGTGGAGGACCACGCGGCATGGTCCAAAGTGATCTTTGTGCCGATGACTAGCGCGTTTTGTTCGAACCAGCGCCGGGCGTCCTCCAGCGACCCCTCCGTGAGCAGCGCCGCGAGGAATCCGTGGTGGGGCCTTCCATTGCGGTTCCCCGCCACACGCTCCAGCAGGGCTTTATCTCCGCACTGAGCGGACGCAGCCACCAGTTGCTCGTCCAGCGTGGCCCCCACGCGGATGCACGAAATGCGGGTGGCCGCGGCGAGGAGCGGTTTCAGCAATGCCGTCCGCGCCTCCGCGCCGGGAAGGGCGAGGATCGCGCGAAAGACACTTTCAGCATCGCGGATTTCATAGGCCTTCCGCGCCTGCCACGCAGACGTGAGCATGGCGGCGGCTTCCCGGCACACTTCCGGCGGCAGCCATTTGCCTCCGGTGTCGAGCCATGCCGCGGTCATGGTGAGGCGCGGTGCCGCAGGCAGCTTGTCATTGCGCGCCACGGACAGAATCTGCTGAGTGATGACCGCGATGGAGGCAGCATCAGGGCTGGTTTTTTCATTGCGGCCCGTCTCCATGGAAAAAAGCATGGCGCATTCCCTGGAGAGCGGATTTGCCTGCCCCGCGGGCGAGGCTGCCCACGCTTTCATGTCGTCCGGACTAATACGGTCCTTTTCCGGCGGCAGCTTCAGCGAGTTGAGGAACGGCTGGGAGAGAAGGCGGAACTGGTCCGGAGAAAACACCTTCGCCATGCGCGAAGTAAATTCGGTGATGGCATCCGGCTTTGACCGGCCCTTGAGGCATTCGATCCAGAGCTGTCCAAAAGCATATTTTGCGTCCGAGTCCACGCCGCTGGCATCCCAGTCGACGTCGTTGGCCGGATCGAGAGTGGCACCGGTGGCGTAGACGAAGGCGTTCCAGTAGTCCGGTGCGTTCACATCCTTCCGGTCCGCCGCTGTTTCCCGGATCAAGCCGGCGAGG
>DATAIE010000424.1:0-3395 GCA_036262875.1 Verrucomicrobiales bacterium | reverse complement strand
TCGAAGGCTACGGCCCTGACAAACGGCACCAGGCTGCGACCCAGCCCAGCGATGGATCGGACTGGACCGCCTTTGCGAACGGGACCACCGCCGCAGGCCAGACTGAAACCTGGTACCGCACGAACCTCGATCTTCCCGCGTTTTACACCTTCCAGGCGCTGAACCGTTTTGTGGCCAATGTCGATATCCGCGGCGGGGACAATTACAGGTCTTACCACCGCCCGGCGGCTCCTGTCTCAGACGGTCGTTTTATCATCATGCCCTACGATCAGGACATGATGTGTGTGCCCGCGCATCACTGGGGAGCGACGATCGATGGCGTGCAATACGGGGGGATCAGCAATCAGTTTCTCGCCGTGACGCGCATCCCGGCCATTGCCGTCGAGTTTCGCAACCGCTGCCGCGAACTGCTCGACCTCCTCGGAAGCGACACCACTCCCAACGGCGGCCAGATGGCTCAGTTGATCGACGAATACGCCCAAATGGTGAACCCTACGGGAGCCGCGCTGACCTGGGCGGACCTCGATGCCTGCCTGTGGAACATGAATCCCCGCACCGCCGGCACGCTGGGGGCCAACAGCGACTATACCAACCACAAGAACAATTTCTTTCGCAACGTCTTCTTTGACCACCGCGGAGCCAATATGGCCACCACCAACTGGGTGCGCTCCATTCCCGATCCGGACGGCGACGGCTTTGGCGATTTCGAGGGGCTCATGGCTTACCTGACGGATTTCACCAATGGCACCAAATGGCCCGGCGGCGCCTGGACGCGCAGCAACGGGGACGCCCGCAGCTATGGATACAAATACATGGAATGGGAGTCGCTGTATGGAGGCCTCGGGATCAATCCGGCGAACCCCGACCTGTCATTCCCGAATCGTCCGGTGATCACCTACACAGGGGTCGCGGGTTATCCGGCCAATGCGCTCGATTTTCAAAGTTCCGCCTTCAGCGCCGCAGCCACGGGCACGACGTTTGCGGCCATGCAGTGGCGCATTGGTGAAATCGCGGCCCCCGGTGTGGCGGGCTACACTGCCGGCGAGCCCCGGAAGTATGAAGTGGAGGAGGTGTGGACCTCACCGGTCCTGACCAGTTTCAATGCCACCGTGCGCGTTCCTCTCTCCGCGGCGCGTCCGGGGCATACCTATCGCGCCCGGGTGCGGCACAAGGATGCCAATGGCCGCTGGTCGCGATGGTCGGAGGCGGTGCAGTTTGTCACCGGTGCTCCCGATGTGACATTGTATCAGCAAACACTGGTTGTCAGTGAAGTGAACTACCATCCGGGACCCACCACTCAGGCGGAGCGCGATGCCGGATTCCTCGACAGCGAACTCTTCGAATGGCTGGAAATCAAAAACACCGGCGCGCAGCCCGTGGACCTCACGGGCATCCGTTTCACCAAGGGCATCAATTTTGATTTCCCCGCGGGATGGACGGTTCCGGCGGACGGCTTCGCGCTCGTCGTGAAGGATCTCAACGCCTTCCACCAGCGCTGGGGCACGGATCATGACAGCATCATCGCCGGGACCTTTGGCACGGATAATCTCAAGAACAGCGGCGAGGAGATCAAACTCAGCTATGGCGCCGGCACGGTGGTCCGCAGTTTTTCCTATACAGACACCGACCCCTGGCCCGCCGCCGCTGACGGGACGGGCCGCACCCTGGTGCTGATCGCTCCCAACACCCGCCCGGATCACGCCCTGCCGGAAAGCTGGCGCGCCAGCGCTCTCATGGGAGGGAGCCCTGGCGCGGACGACGGCCTCACCTATGCCACCTGGGCCGCGGGCCATCCGGGGGCAGGCAATCCCGACGAAGACCCCGATCATGACGGCCTCTCCAACCGGTTGGAATATGCCTTCAGTCAGGATCCGGCCATTCCCGCGGCGGGCTCTCCAGTTTCCGGTACCATTGCCCTGTTCACCGTTGGAAACCAGGCCGGCCAGTATCTCACCGTGACCTTCACCCGCCGCACGGACGCCTCCGACCTGACCTACGTTCCGGAATTTTCGTCCACCCTGGCAAGCTGGACGCCCGCTACGGAACTGGTTTCCTCCACCGCCAATCCCGATGGAACGGCCACCGAAACCTGGCGCGCCTCCAGCCCCGTGAGCGCCGCCTCGCATCTGTTCGTGCGGGTGCGCATTCCGTGAGCGGCTGTGGGTGACGTCGATAAGGCAAACCCGCTGCCGCATGTCGCCAGGCGACTGGGAGCGCCGCCGTCCCGGCGGCTTCCTTAAGCCAATCGCGAAGCGACATTCTTTTAAAGTGCCGCTCCGCGGAATTGTAAAAGCCGCCGGGACGGCAGCGCTCCCAGTCGCGCAGCGTCAGGGTGGAGCCACGGTGCATCCGTTCCGTTGCATCGACCGAAGAAGCGGCAGCAGGAGGTCAGGCTTAGCCAGGACCCGCCCCGCCGCCGGTTCGCTTCCGCATTTCACTTGGTTTTCAGGTGCCGTCCTGATACCCTGCGGCTGTTTGGCAACCACCTCCCACATGAATCGATTTTTGCGGCTGTTTTTTCTCCCCCTGTTGTCCGCTGCTGCTGCCCAGGCGGCGGTCACGCCCTCCAACCTCAACCGGTCGCGGACGGCGACGAGTGTCACCATCACGGCCACGGGAACGTCGGCAACGCTGGATGGAAATGCGTTCCCGTTGAGCGCGGCCACGGCGGTGACGGCGATCGGCTTTCACGAACTCATTGTGACGGATGCGGGGGTGACCACGAGTTATAAGTTCATCGTGACGAATCCGGAGCGCGGCGGCACGGAGGATGGCCTGCCGACGATGCGACCCTACCGGCTCGTGATGGACGCGCCCTCTGCCTTTGCCGATGCGGTGCTTAACGTCATGGCTCCGGCGGCCTATCCGAAAAATCTGCCGATCCCAGTCATGGCGCGCCTGACAAAAGGGCCGTCGTCGGGGGCTGCGGCGGGTGATCCGCTGTTCCTCAATGGACGGGTTCACGCCGGGAACTATCCGGCCAGCCCTCTCCTGCTGCGCCGCGGCTGGGGCTCCACCATTCTGCCCGCCGCCACCGTGGCGGGCAGCGCGGCTTATGACGCCTCCGTGAATGGCCGCACGGCGACCCCGCCGACCGTGATCGAAGAGACCACGACGTGGACGACAAAAACCGGCGCTCTCACCGGCAGCGAAAACTGGGGCACTAATGGCCGCATTCAGGTGACGGGCACCGTCAGTATTCCCGCGGGAGCCACGCTAACAATCGGTGAGGGCACCATCGTGCGCTGCGCGCCGGGCGTGGAGTTCTGGGTGCGGCCCGGCGGGACCATGCTGGTGAACGGCACGACGGCGGCTCCGGTGGTTTTCGTTCCGGACAGCACCAGCGCGCTGTGGGGCGGGATTTGGCTTCAGCCGCAGTCGGGTGCGAATGTCGC
>DATAIE010000423.1:0-3692 GCA_036262875.1 Verrucomicrobiales bacterium | reverse complement strand
CACGGCAGCGCAGACCAGAGTGTTTGTCAGGGTGAAGGTCCGTTTGAGTCCGTGAGCTTAACGGTTTTGCCCGCCTCCTCATGTCAGAGTGCGGGAGCGCAACCGCCTCCAGAAGCAGTAGTCAGTATTGTCAGGAAAATCGATGCAGTGGTTTTGAATACTTTTCCATGGCGTGAGTTCGCGGCCTCCGACCAGACACTCGTTCAGACTCGCTTCTGTCGTGATGGAGCGCACGGTGTCGAAATGCTCCCGGAAGAAACGGCGGAACTCACTCTGCATTTTCCGGTGCCCTTTGCCGATCACGAGATTGGCGGCAAAGACCCCGTCCTTCGCGAGACTGCGCCGGAGCGCCTCAAGGAGGTCCGGTGTATAAAGGCCGGGGCGGATCACATCCTCATGGGTGACCCCGTAGACGTCATCAAAGACGATGTCGAATTTGCGCCGGTTCTTCCTGAGCCATGCGTAGGCGTCTCCGGTAATGACGTTCGCGCCGATCTCATCCAGAGCCATGTATTCCTTCGCGAGAGCGATCATGTCCCCGTCGATCTCCACTGCGGTAATTTCGATATCCGGGAGAAGATGGCGCACCGTGCGCAGACTGGTGCCCCCTCCCAGCCCCAGCATCAGCAGCGATCGCGGCACACCCGGATGAGAAAGCACGCCCGCCGCCATGTTGTCCCATGCGAGCCCGGTAAGAAAATGATCGCGCGCCCACCACGCATGAATGGCCCCGGTGACGCGGAATTCGATTTCATGTTCGTCTCCCCAAACGGCAATCGATTGATAAGGAGTATGGCGGGTGGTGAGATGCTGCATGAGAAAGAAATGACGAAATCAGGAATCAGAATGACGAGTGAACAGGCGCGCTCCTAACATTCGGTCGTTCGTCATTCCTTCGGATTTCTGGTTTCTGATTTCGGATTTTTGAACCCTCACTCCCCGAACGCCGCCTCCAACTGCCCGCCACCCACATCATAGTACGGAATCCACGCCAGCCCCGCTGCGATGACGGCGATATTCTTCTTCAGCGGACGAATGGATTCCGTTTCGAGAGGTTCCGTGGAAATATCAAAACTGTCTCTGACGGATTGGGCCGCCTGCTCGATCTCGGCGTTAATGGCTGCCTCCTCCTCCTCGATGGCCGCGAGACGCTCTTTGGCCCGGCCTACATCTCCGCTTTGCTGCCACGCACGCGTGGCGCTCCGCATGGCGGTGGCTCCTTTGCTGATGGCCGTCGACGTGGATTTTCTGCCGGTAAGGACACTGAGCAATCCGCCGAGGATGCTGATGCCGGTGCTGGCTTTAGCAGCGGTGGCCTGATCCTTCTCCCGGTCGAGAGCCGCCTGGGCACGGGCGCGGTCTTCGGCGAGATTTCGCAGTCTGACGGCGTATTTCTGTTTCAGACGGTCCATGTCTCCGTCACGGGTTTCGCGGGCGGAATGCTGGAGCCGCGCGCGAAAATCACCCTCGCTTTCCCCTGGCTTTCCGAACGCTTCGAGACGGCGGCAGCACAGAATATCGAGAGTCTGGTTTTGATAGATGCGTTCCAGCGCGGTCGATTTGGCATCCGTATAGGTCCCCGCTTTCCGGGCAAACAGCGGCAGTTCTGACCATGTGGCTCCCTGCACCGGCTCACCGGTCAATGCGGACGCATCCAGCGTCACGGGCTTGCCGTCATCATCCGGCAGGGCGGTTTGTTCGGGCTTGAAGGGAGTGAGAAAGGTAAAGCGTTGCTTGGCGGAGATGTCCTTTGTCCGGTCAGTGAAGAGCACCTCCGCCGCGACCAGCAGGGCCGGCAGATACCTGACCGGCAGGGGCGAGGCCGCAGGACTCGTGACCGGCAGATAGTATTGCGGAATGGACGGAGGCAGGTCCGGCCGGCTGCCGCCTGCTGACGGGGAAGGCTTCGAAGGTTCCGGAGCTTCCGCCGGCACCGGGGGAGCGGCGGCGGACGGTGCCGCGGCTTTCGGAGCCGGGACGGGAGTTCCTGAAAACGCCGCCCGCTTCGGATCCATGAGGGACTTGATCTGCGACCGCGTGAGAGGGCCGCGCAGATAGCTGAGGCACCACCGCACCTGCATCACGCAGGGGCCGTCTTCGTGCACGTTGTTCATCAGGAAGATGCGGTTGCCGAGGGCGGCGAGCATTTTGTCGATGCTCTGACGGTCAAACTTACCGCCCTGCGCCGCGGCGGCGCCTTCGAGCCCGTCCAGCACCCGGGCCTTGTCCCGCTCTGTTTGCAGGCGGCCCAGCCACCACGTGCCGGTGTTGGAGAGCGCCTTGTAATCGAGGTCCACCGGATTCTGGGTAGCAAGGAGAACGCCCAGACCAAAAGCACGGGCCTGCTTGAGAAGAATCATCATCGGCTTCTTCGACGGCGGGTTTTCCGTGGGCGGCAGAAAGCCGTAGATTTCATCCATGTAGAGGAGCGCCCGCAGACTGGTCGTGCCGCTTTGGGAGCGCATCCAGCCGACCATCTGATTGAGCACCAGACTCACGAAGAACATGCGCTCCGCATCGTTGAGATGCGCGATGGAAAGCACGCTCACACGGGGCTTTCCGTCCGCGGTGTGGAGCATCTTTTTGATATCCAGAGCCTCACCGGTAAGCCACGTCTGAAAGCCGGGAGAGGCCAGCAGATTGTTGATGAGCATGGCAAATTCGGAACGCTTTTTCTCCGGGAAAAACTCCTCCATCCCCACCACTCCGATCTGCTCAAACGGCGGAGCCTGAACATAGCCGATGATCTTCGCGAGGTCCAGATTCTTACCCGCCCGCCACGCCTGTTCGAGAATGTGCGAAAGCAGGATGTGCTCACGGCTGCTGATCGGATCCGCCTTGATGCCTAACAGGCCGAGCAGGCTGGAGGAGGTCGTCTCGATCCGCTCCGCAAACAACTCGGCATCGTCCACGATTTCAAACTCCGGCGCTCCAAGGGAAGCGAGAATGCTGATGGGAATGCCCGCGTTGCTGCCCGGCGTGAAAATGTTGATATCCACCGTGTCCCGCAGTGTCTTGATACGCTCCCCGCTCTGTCCCCAGTCTGCGAGTCCCTTTTGCCAGAGCGCGGCCTGTGCGGCGGCGTACTCGTCGGGGGACTGGCCTTTCTTTTCCGCGTCCTCTTCGTTGATCCACGGGCGGAATTCGGGACCTGTGAGGTTCGGAAACGTCAGCAGAAAATTGGAGATGTCCCCCTTGGGATCGATGACGATTGCCGGGATCTTATCAATCGCCGCCTCCTCGAGGATGGCCAGACAAAGACCTGTTTTTCCGGAGCCCGTCATCCCCAGCACCACCCCGTGAGTGACCAGATCTTTGGAATCATACATCACAGGACCTTCAGCCATCGCTTTGGTGGCGATGTCGTATTCGCGTCCCAGATAGAAGGCACCCAATTTCTCGAAGTCGGCGGGATTCATGGTCGTGAAGGCAGGAGGTTCCGGGCATCATGCCGGGACTGCCGCAGGACGCAAGGACGGCGGAGGAGAAAGGGCTGAAAAATCGGAGATGGGGAAGCGCACGAGCATGCGGTGCGGAGCTTATAACCAGGTGGGGCGAGACTCCGTCGAGCCCTGGATAGAAGGGCGAAGGGGGGCGGAGCCGGAGGTGATATCAAGAAGCGGATTTGTGCGAAGACACAGACTGCGGGAAGGAATAACATTTTCGCACCCCTCCCTATCCGACATTGCGGG
>DATAIE010000422.1:0-4671 GCA_036262875.1 Verrucomicrobiales bacterium | reverse complement strand
ATCGGTGATGGTCAACTGGTATCCGGACGGAACGGCCCCTCCATACTGTGAATAGGAAGGAGCCGCAGTGGTCGGCCACATGCCGAGGGCTCTGAACTGCGTGAGCAGCGTATTGTTGCGGGTGGCAACGTACGTGTTCTTCAGCCAGTCCATCTCCGTGCGCCAGTGATCATCGCGGTTGAAGGTCACAACAGTGGGATCCCCGCTGTTCACGTCTCCCCAGCGGGCGGATTCCGCCACGATCGGAAGATCGAGCAAATCACGGAACGATTGCAGACGGGCCTGATTGCGGGCCACCGTCATCGCGCCGGTATTGAAGAAGTGCTTTTGCAGCCGGTCCGCAAACCGCATGCGAAACTGCGGATTGTACTTTCTCAGCGCGTAGTAGATTTCCGCGGGCGGGCCGGGGGTGCCCGCCGTGCGGGTGGTCGATCCGGTATCCGAGACATCGGTCGTCGGCGTGCCGACTAGCGTGTGATTGAAATCCGACACCCGCATCGTCAACACAGAACCCGAGAGGCTGTTGCCCATGCTGATTTCCGCATCCCACACCTGGAAGAAGAAGTCCGACGGATTCGCACCGCGGGAGCGCCGCCCCGCCTCCCAGTTTTTGTTAAAGAAGCGTGCGGCGTTTGTCAGATTGACGCCCGGGGTGCCGCGAAAGACAGGTCCCAGCCAGTCGTTTTGACCGCCCCACATCTGGACGATCATGTTGTCGATCAATTCGTCATAGTTGATGTAGGTTTGCAGTTGATCGTAAGTCGACTGATTGCCCGCATTGGAGGCCGGGCGCACCAGCGCCAGCGCCGCATCCATGGCGGCTCCGGTTCCATCCACCACATTGAAGAGAGGCACGTCCGTGTTGGAATGTTCGACCACATCCCAGTCTTCGTCCTCGCCGCCAAGGTGATCCGAGAAAAACTCCTGACTCTGCACTTCGTGCAGGTCATAAAATCCCCAATAGAGGCCGTTGATGAACAGATGGGCATAACGCCCGCGGTGAGAAAGACGGCCCATGTCCAGCTCGGTCTGCCTCAGAAAGCGGTCCCGGCAGTAGACGGCGTGGCGGGCCAGACTCTCATTTCCGGAGCCGAAAGGAACGGACCATCCGTCATGACCGCCCGGGCGGAGTTGGAGTTTGTCAAAACTCTCCACGGGTGATCCGGGATACAGCGGCTGCTGCAGGCGGCCCGCGCCATACTCCTTGCGGAAATAGACCCGGAACGGCTTTTTGGGATGTTCCAGCGGCGCATCGCCTCCATGCATGCGAAGGCCAATATTCTCCTGCCAGTTTTCCGTTCCCCCGGGAACCCAGAATTCCATGGAGGCCGCAAGTTCCAGGCCCGGCGTGATGCGCCCGTTGCTGTAGATGCCGTTCGCGGCTCCAAAGATTTGCGTAATGTCACCGGACAGACTGATAACCGGCAGGGTTGTTGTCAGCGCCGGGACGATGAGCGGGCCGTAGGTCGCATTGCCGGTAATGCCCGGGTCCATGCGATAGTCAGCAGGAACCGCCGGACCTGTGAGGGTAAAGAAGGTGAAGTCATACTCATTGCCCCACGTGGTCGGATATCCCGCGGGAGCCGCCGGCTGATTTACCACCTGGGCCGCGAACAGATAGGTATGGCTCTTCACAGTAGAGGGCTGCCATCCGCTAAGGAACGCACCTGCACGCAGCACACTCGATGCGGAGATGGTCAGGGGCACCGAATAAACGCTGCCCGTAGTAGCGGTCGGTGCGGTGCCGTTGGTCGTATAGCGAATCTGGGCTCCGGGGGTCTTCGTCGTCAGCGTCACCTGGACCGGCGAGGTGAAAAAGCCCCGCTTCACGCTGAAGTCCGGTGCATCCACAAACCCGGCAACGGTCGCCGCGGAGTTGCTCACACCGGGGGTCGGCACCGCAAAATAACCAACGTCCGCGGCGGAAGTGGAATCCACCCTGGTGACCTGCAACTCCGGCACCAGGAGGAAATCCGTACTCGCGGACGACTGATTGAGCGCCTGAATGGCAAGGACGTTCGAGCCGCTGACGAGCAGCGACTTTTGGGCGCTCACATCGAAAGACTGAAACACCACGGCGTCCGTATCGTTGTGGGTGGTGGTGGCCGGGGAATTGAACAGCAGGGACGCCGGAGCGTTGGTGGTGGTCGTCGGATTCAGGCGGGTGCCATTGAGAAACGCCGCAAAGCCGTCGTCGTATTTGACCCGCAGCGTCATCGTTTGCACGTCGGCCGGATTGGTGAAGGCGAACGGAATCCGGATGTAACAGGACACCGTCCCTGTCGGCACCGTGCCGCCCGTGCCGAAAAGCGAAAGATAGGTGGTTTCGGTGTCATAACCGATTCCGGTGTTGGCCGCAGTCCACGCAGTGTCGACAAAACCGGTGGTTGCCCATCCGCTCATTTCCGCAGTGGGGACACGCCAGCGGCAGGAAGCGCCGGCTGCCACCGGCGTTTGGGTCAGAACGGGCTTGGAGCTTCCGTAGGACCGGTCCTCGACCTGCGCGGGATACGGGTTCCATTCCGTTAGCTTCGTCGTCCCGTCCACGGCTGTGAAGGCGAGGTATCCGCCTTCTTTGGCGAGACTGAAATTGGTATGCAGCGGCCCCGCAGGATTTGTCAGGTTTTTACCGGTGCACCACACGAGGAGAGATGCCTTGGAGGCGACTGAAATGGACGGGAAAACCCATTTCTGCGGTACCAGAGGATCGTCGGTTAGCGCCATCCCCGCGAGATCGACTGCCGTCGCATCCGGATTGTATATCTCCAGCCAGTCGGAGTTGTTTCCATCGGCGTCTTTGATCGTGTCTTTGTTTTCAGCCTGGAACTCACTGATCACCGGTGTTCCTGAAACCGGCAGCGCGGCCCCGAGAGACAAAATCACCGCTAGAAGGGATAGGGGAATCGCGCGCATGGCTAAGGGGAGGAAGGGGCAGCCGAATTAAAACCGGAGCCTATCGACAGTTCATTGAATAAGCATGAGTCATACCAGATAAACCATCCAAGGAAAATCCCAAGTTTTGCTGTTTTACCGGCGCTGGGCCTGCCCAACTTTCCTCCTCTCACCCTCATCCTTTCCTCATGACCCTTATCGACGGCAAAGCCGTATCCCAAAAAGTCCTCACCGAATGCCGCTCTGAATTGACGCACCTCGCAGGCCGCGGGCTCCGGCCCGGTCTCGCAGTCGTCCTCGTCGGCGATGACCCGGCGTCACGGGCATACGTGGGCTCCAAGGTGCGCACCTGCGGCGATCTCGGCATGCATTCCCTCAAGATCGAACTCCCCGCGGCCACCACCCAGGAGACTCTGCTGGAAGAAGTCAGGCGGCTGAACGCCGATCCGGCCATTCACGGCATTCTGGTTCAGTCTCCTCTCCCTCCTCACATTGACGAATCCGCCATCGTGCGTGCGCTGGACCCCCGCAAGGATGTGGACGGTTTTCATCCCGAAAACGTCGCCCGCCTGGCTCTGGAGGACCCGGCCGCCTTCGTCCCCTGCACTCCGCTGGGCTGTCAGCGGCTGCTGATGGACTATCATATTCCGACGGAAGGCGCCAACGTCGTGATCATCGGCCGCAGCATGATCGTGGGCAAACCTCTGGCTCTCCTTCTCATGGCCAAAGGCAAAGGCGGCAATGCGACCGTCACCGTCGCACACAGCCGCAGCAGAGACCTCCCGGCGATTTGCCGTGGAGCGGATATCCTGGTCGCGGCGATCGGGCGGCCGGGATTCGTCACCGCCGACTTCGTCAAAGACGGTGCCGTGGTGATCGATGTAGGGATCAACCGGGTAGCGGATGCCTCCGCCAAAAACGGCTATCGTCTGGCGGGAGACGTGGATTTCGCCGCAGTGGCTCCCAAATGCTCCGCCATCACGCCTGTACCCGGCGGCGTGGGCCCCATGACCATCGCCATGCTGATCTCCAATACCATCAAGGCAGCGAAGCAGCAGTGTCCGGTATAAGGAGCGGCCTGCCGGTTGTCAGGCCTTTCTGCGGCGCAGCGCCGCCAATCCCGCCATTCCTGTCAGGAACAGCGCGGACGGCTCAGGCACCTGTTCGATACGCAGATTGTCAAAATGCGCCCGGAAGTAGCCCTGGATGTTCATGTAGTTGTCAATGTATCCGCCGCCGGTCTTGGTGAAGGTGTAGACAGGCGAGGCGTATCCATTCACATCTCCGAACACATCGATTTTTGTCGATCCCGCGCCATCGAACGGGTTGCCGTCCGTGTCCGAAAATAAAATCTCGACGTGGCGCATCACCGATCCGGCCAGAGCGGAGTAGGCGGGCTCTCCGCCGACGACACCGCCCCCGTCAAACGCCTGCAGATTCCCATTGCCCCGGAAAAGAATGCCGAAGTGCGTCGCGGCTCCATTCACGTCCACGAGCTGGTTGGCAGCACTCGCTCCAAATGCGAGGGCTCCCCACACCGTTTGGTCGGCGTTTCCGTAAACGGCGGGATTCGCGTTCACGTCAAAGCTCACCCTGAGACCGCCGGCGGAGCGCGTACCGTTGAAATTCGTGTTCAGCGAACTGGTGCTTTGCTGCCAGTCCGCGACGAGCAGCGCGTTCGGGGAATCGATATTCTGGAGCTGATGACCGTAATTCCCGGGACCGAGGGCCATCACGTAATTCACGGGAGCCAGCGTGCCGGTTTGCCTCGCAATGTCC
>DATAIE010000421.1:0-4309 GCA_036262875.1 Verrucomicrobiales bacterium | reverse complement strand
CTTCAAAGGCAATGTCGAAGGGCGGGACCTCTGCAACTCGCCCATCCACGTGGCCGTCTGCGACGGCTTCGTCGGCAATATCCTCCTCAAGGGATCGGAGGGTGCCGCCAAAGCCGTCGGGAGCCTGATGAAACAGGCGCTCACCGCCAGCCCGTGGCGCAAGGTTCTTGCCGCCATGCTCAGGCCGGCCCTGCGTTCCGTCGCGGACAGGATGAACTACGAGCACCACGGCGGCAGTCCCCTCCTCGGCGTGCGGGGCGTCAGTATCATGGCGCACGGGTCCAGCACCGCGCTCGCCATGAAAAATGCCCTCCGCGTGGCCATGGAAACCGTCCAGGGCTGCGTGAACGCCCACATCGAGGAGGAGATCGCGAAGCACACTCCCTGACGCCGGCGGTCAGGAAAGCTCCCTTTCCGCGAAGATCTGCATCGCGGCGGCCATGAAACCCGGAAGTTCCGGATCATGCGCTTCGTAGGGCTTTCGAAGGTCGGAGTCCACGATCGTCCGGCTGTGGCCGGCGTAGGATTCGCGGTTCGGAGTCCAGAACTGTTGCAGCCATTCGTAATGACGGCGGACGACGGCCTGCACTTCGCGCGAATCCTCCGGCAGCCTCCGGGCCATAAGCGCGACGAGGTCCTGACAAATGTGGTTGAAGGTGGAGCCGGCGCTTTCCCAGTCGGCTTTGGTCCAGTTCTTCACGCGCTGTTTGGCCTGCTCGATCGATCGTTTCGCGTCTTCGCCGAAGCGGTCGATGAGATACTGTTCCTGTTTTTCCTGCTGTTCCGGGCTGAAGCCTGCAAACATTTCCTGGCTTTTCATTTTCTTTGTTCCTTTCAAGTGCTCGATGGTTTTATCGATGGTCACTATCAATTCCCGGGTCCGGTCCAGGTTTTGGCGCAATACTTTCCGGTGCGATTCCAGAGCGGCGACTTTGTCAAAGTCACTCCGCCCGAGGATCTTTTTGATTTGCTTCAACTCGAGTCCCAGCTCCCGGTAAAACAGGATTTGCTGCAGGGTCAGGAGTTGAGGCTCTTCATAGTACCGGTAGCCGTTTGCGCCGACCCTCGCGGGTTTCAGGAGGCCCGCTTCATCGTAAAAGTGAAGCGTGCGCACACTGACCCCTGAGATCGTCGCCAGTTTTTTGACTGTGTAAGCCATCGTTTGTTTGCCCCAGGCATCACCATGACGCCTGCGGCGGCGGTCAGCGTCGGGGCTGACGTAACGTGAGGGTCAAAGGATATCTTTATTTTTGCGAAGAACGGGAGCGGGCAGGGTTTTGAGGCGCTGCGTGCCACGGTTTTAGTGCTCTCCGGCGGACCGGACAAGTTTTAAGATCACCCGTACGGCCTGCGAGAGCGGGTGTGATCCTGTCTTGCGTCAGGGGCGGTACGCGCCAGGGGTGACGCTCCCTCTTTCCTGCATGTCCTCCTCCACTGACCCCAACTACGCGACGCCGGCAACGGATGTCGCGGGCAAGCCGGCGCCGCATCCCAAGCGGGCGGCGCACCTGGCCATTTTCCTGACGGTCCTCATCGACCTGATCGGATTCGGGATTTTGATCCCTATTCTCCAGCCGCTGGCAAAGGACCAGTTTGGTGCGCCGGATCTCGTGGCGCAGTGGCTCATGGGGATTTACAGCCTCATGCAGTTTGTGTTTTCGCCGATCCTCGGACGGGTTTCGGACCGGGTGGGAAGAAGGCCGGTCATCATCGCGAGTTTGATAGGATCGATGCTCGGATATTTGATCATCGCGCTGGCGGCCAGTGAGAAGTTGGGGCTGTCGGGAGCCTGGAGTATCGGTCTGCTTTTCCTGGCACGAATCGTCACGGGGGTTTGCGGAGCGAGCATTGCGACGGCCCAGGCGTATCTGGCGGATATCACTGCTCCGGAAAAACGCGCCGGCGTGATGGGGATGATCGGCGCGGCGTTTGGGATTGGATTTGTGCTGGGACCGGTCATCGGGGGGCTGACGAGCCACACCGCAGCGGGTCCGGCGCTGCCGTTCTTCATCGCTGCGGCGATGAGTCTGGGAAATGCGTACTATTGCTGGAAGAAGCTGCCGGAAAGCCTGCCGCCGGAGAAACGCGGGGAGCCGCGGCCGCACAGCACCATCCGCGCGACGATGCGGAAGATGGGGCACACCGCGTTTCCCGTGGTGCTGACGGGGAATTTTCTGCTGATCACGGCGTTCTCGATGATGACGGCGACGTTCGTGCTTTTCACGGGTGAGAGCTTCGGATTCCGGCAGAGGGAAAACGGACTGGCCTTTGGCTTCATCGGGATCATCGCCGTGTTCATTCAGGGCGGGCTGATCCGGAGGATCGCAAAGAACGGCAATGAGCGGAACCTGGCGCTGGCCGGATGCGTGTGCATGGTGGTGGCCCTGGCGACGCTGCCGTGGACGAGTCCGTGGGTCACGCTGATGTTGAACATGGCGCTGATGTCCGTGGGGAACAGCCTCGCAACACCCACGGTGAACACGCTGGCCTCCCAATGCGGCACGGTGCAGAACCAGGGCGAAACCATGGGCGCGATGTCAGGAGCGGGAAGCCTCGGACGGTTCCTCGGTCCATTCATTGCCGGAACCCTGCTTTGGCTTTTCCCGGGCAAGTATGACTATGCGTTTTGGGTTTCCGCCGCTGTGATGGCCGTGGCGACCGTGACGCTGGCAAAAATACGGCCCGTCGTCCCGGGGAAGATCACTGTGGAGTGAATGGGTGGCGCGAGGCTCCTGCCGGGGATTGATTTCGCAGACGAAGACGGTCCAGAGCCACTCCCCGGCTGGAGCCTCGGGCCACCTTTTAGTTAGGCTCCCTTGCCCTGACACTTCGGGCACCAGCAGGCGGTGCGTCCGCGGAAGTCGGCGCGGTGAAGGGCGGTGCCGCAGCGCGGACAGTGGCCTCCGGCCTTCCAGCGGTGGGAGAAAAGCCACGACTTGGGGGGATCGGACCAGTCGCGGGCGATGGTGCGCAGGGAGGTCCGGGTGATGGACTGGAGGGTCTTGCGCAGTGCGGCGGGAGCCGCATCGCCGGAGGGCGTGGAGGGATGCAGACGAAGTTGCCAGAGGACTTCATCGGCCATCCAGTTGCCGATGCCGGGGAAAAGGGACTGGTCGAGGAGGAGGACCTTCAGCGGGGTGCGGGCCCGGCGGGTGAGGATGTCTCCAACGAGAGCTGCGGTGAAGGATTTCGAGAGAATCTCCGGTGGAAGTTCATGCCACCATTCTGGCTCGGTTTTACTCTGGTCGAGGCGCCAGCGTCCGAACATGCGGTAGTCGCGATAGATGAGGGCCGCGTCTTTGGTGAAGAGAACGAGATGATCGTGCTTCAGCGGCTCATGATGCGGGGCCGCGGTGAGCAGTTCGCCGGTCATGCCGAGGTGGCCACCCAGCCAGTGGCCGCCGCTGAAGGCGAAGAGCATGTTTTTTCCGTGCGTTTCGGACTGCCGGTAAGTGGTGCCCTTCAGTGCCTTGGCGATGTCGCCTGCATGACCGCCGCGGAAGACGCGGGAGGTGGCATGCGCATGGACGCGGGCGATGCGTTTTCCGAGGCCCGCATCCCATTGCCGGGCATAGTAAGCGACTTCAGCCAGTTCGGGCATGGGGTGTCAGGGGGGAGGCGGAGGTTGAACTTTTGGCGCTGTGCCGCGCAGACTGTCGAGACGGGATCGCAGTTCGGCGGAGGCGTTAGGAAGAGCGGCGGCCTTTTCAAGGCGGGCGATCGCTTCGTCCTTTCGGCCCGTGTGCTCCAGGGCGGTTGCGAGGCGGAGGATGAATGCCGTTGAGGGACGGGGAAGGTCCTTTTCGGCACGGAGGTATTCCTTGAGAGCCGTTTCCCAGTCTCCTTTTTGGGCCGCGTAGAGGCCGAGCACATCGGCCACCGCCGGATCGTCTTTTTTCAGGGCGGCAGCGAGACGCACCAGTTCGCGGGCCTCCTCGACTTTGACGCCGTCCTCCAGCCAGAGCATGGCGAGGCCGCAGTAGGCGGGCACGGCGCGCTCCGGTTTCCCTATTGGCAGCTTATCGATGGCCTTGCGGAAACCGGCGGCGGCTTCGGGACGCTGACCGGCGTCGCGCGCACATTCCGCGCGGCCCAGATAAAACGTATCGTCGAGAGAATCCGGCTCGTATTGCGCCGCCAGCGCGGCGGCCTTTTCATACTGGGCGGTGGCTTCGGCCACGCGTCCCGCGAGGTGGAAGGCGGAGGCCAGTTGAATCGCCAGCCGGGCGGAGCGGGGATTTGAGAAAAAGCCGCGTTCGAGCGTGAGGCGGTGCTCCTCTGTCATGCCGGCGTCCCTGAGCAGGCCGGC
>DATAIE010000420.1:0-1841 GCA_036262875.1 Verrucomicrobiales bacterium | reverse complement strand
ATCGGCCCGTTTGAGCGCCTTGACATCCCAGGGTGAAACCGCCGCCGGGGAAAACGAATTCATCGAGTCGCGGTAGGAGTCGGCAATGGCGGTGGCGAACTGCTTTACCGCCCGCTGCACCGGCTCCACTTCCGAGGTGTCATGCGGAAAGATGAGATTGTGCTCCGCCCGGAATCCGGTGGCCCACGGCTGCGCGGCTTTGACAAATTCCGCGTCGCTCGCCCCGCCGTTGCTTTCCTCGCCAAACATGTCCGCGGCGATGGCGCGGCGGTAAAAGTCGCGTTTCGCCGGCACGTATTTGTCGCCCACCCGGAAGCGGATGAAGAGGTCCACCGTGAGGGCATCCAGCGCTTTTTTCTTTTCCACCGGATCGCCCGGCGCGAGCGAGACAGAGGGCAGCTTCATCCGGCGTGCCACCCTGCCGGGGTTCTCCACCACATCTGTCAGGGTGAGCAGTTGCTGCAGCTTCTTCGCGGGATCGGGAACGGCCTCCGGAGGAGAGGGCGGGGCTGCCGGAGCAGCGGGAGTGGCCGGAGCACTGCCCTCCGCCGGTGCCGGCGGCGGGGGAGGAGAGGGCGCTGCGGCGGCCGGAGGCGGGAGAGATTCCTTCGTTAGGGAAGACGGTGCGGCTGCCGGCGGGGGAGCCTCCGCCGCGGGCTGCGCCGGGGCTGGCGCGGGAGCGTCGAGCGGTGGCGCCACTGGCAACTGGGGCGGCGGCGGAAGCGTGACGGGAGGCAAAAGGCCGGGAGGCGCGATGCCGGAGACGGGTTCTTCCAGGAGACTCATGAAGACGGATGCGGGGAATGAAATGCGGGAAAGACCGGCGGCGGACGCCGGGGATAGAGGCGTTAGGCGGCGAAGCCGGTGGCGGCGGCTTCCAGTTCATCGCTGCCGTCCAGCACGCGCGCGGCGTCGTGTTCGGAGAGTTGGCGGGCACAGGCGGCGTAGAGCGCGGCCTGGGCCTCCTGCCGCGGTGCGCGGGGATTTTCCTGGTCCCACTGCAGCAGGGAAATCATCGCTTCCGCGAGGCCGGTGCGGGCCTGTTTCAAGCCCCCGGGATCAGGAATGACCCGGTCGCCGCCGTCCTCAGCGGACTCTCTGATTTCGCGACGGCCAAAAACATCCGAGGCATAGAGCTCCTTCAGCGTGTCGGCAAAGTAGCGTTTGTTAGAGGGGTCGAGGACCGGGGCGGTGCCCAGCCACTTCCCGTTCAACTCCTCTCCGATATCCCGGCGGTATCTCTCCGGCAGCCAGGAGGCGGCGGTGTGGATGGCGGCATATTCGTTTCTCGCCTCTTTGCTTTCCGGGCCGCCGAGGGCTTCCGGGTCATAACTCCAAAGCCTTGCGAGAGACTCGCCAAACGTTTCCTTCAATTTGTCAGGGTGCGCCATCGCGGCGGAAATCTGCGGCGACTGATGGGCGGTGAGGGTTTCCTGCAAAGCGCGTGTTTCCTCCGGGTGGAGGCGGTTTTCCGCGAGCTGCGCGATGTCGTCGGCAGTGACAATGGCGGCGGGCACACCGCCGGGAGCGGGGGCTTTGCTGCCGAGAATGACATCCAGAATTTCCTGCCGCGCACCGGCGAAGGCCGTGGCCTGGATGCTCCGCACACCGTTGCGGATTTGAGTGAGTGCCTCCGGCGGCAGTCCCGCGCCGGCTTCCGCACTGAGCGCCGCGCCTGCCGCGAGCGGATTTTGCCCGGCGAGCTGCAGCGCGTTGGTGACGAGACTTTTTTGTTCTCTGTTCTTTACCTGCGCGTGATTCTTCTGAATGCGCTGCTCCGCGTCTTTGGTGAGGGCCTGCGCTTTGTCCTCATTCCAGAATCCCGCGGCGGCGCCTTTCTG
>DATAIE010000419.1:0-4032 GCA_036262875.1 Verrucomicrobiales bacterium | reverse complement strand
TTTTCATGCAATGGAACAAGGATAGGTTTTGTGAATCGGCAGCCGTTTCAGGTTTATTGAGGAATCGCCTCCAGTCTGATGCGCGACACCTTCGAAAGGTAGGACGCCGGCAGCATGATCGTGATGGCAAAGCCCCCGGTTTCCCCTCCCTTCTCATCAAGTGAGAGCCGCAGATTCTCTCCCCGCCGCGGGCGCTGCGGACTCTGAGGAACCAGATTGCGCTCGAGCGCAATGGCGGGCAGAGGCTGCGAGGTGGGGGAATCAGAGGATTGAAGGGGATACATTTTTCGGATCGGTTAAGTGTTGGAACGCCGCAAAGGCGCACCACTGGTTGCAACCGGCGTACCCTGCTTTCCCGATAGGGTTGGGGCTCCGGGGCGCACGACTCTCTGCAATCGGCATGAACGGCCATGCAGACTGCCAATTTCCCGCCTCTCTGCCCAAAGGAGCAGCTTGCGAAGAAGAGAGGAATGTTTGATTACCTGAACCTATGGTTAAGGCTTGCCTCTTCGATATTGGAAATGTCCTCGTTTCTTTTGATTACCGCCGGACATTCGGGAAATTTGTGGACCGCACGCCCCGTACCTTTGATGAGATACGCACCTTTCTTTCGGCGATGACGGAGGAATTGGAGACCGGGCGGCTGACCTCCGGTGCTTTCATCAGCCGGGCGACCGGTTTCATTGCCGGAGATGTCAGCCGGGAGGAATTTGTGGAGGCCTTCACCCGCATCTTCGATCCCATCCAGCCGGTATGGGATATCGTGGATAAGGTGCGGGAACAGGTGCCGGTGCACCTGTTTTCAAACACGAGTGAACTTCACGAGCTGCATCTGTTTCAGGAATTTCCGGCCTTCTCCCGGTTTCACGGCGGCTTCTATTCGTGGCGTCTTGGTTCCATGAAACCCTCCCCGGAATTTTACCACACGGCTCTCGCGACGCTGGGACTGCCGGCGGAGGAAGTCGCTTACATCGACGACCTGACTCCGAATATCGAAACCGGAAAGCGTCTCGGATTCCGCTGCCACCAGTATGACAAGGCACGCCACCCCGCATTGCTGCAATTTCTCGAAGAGTGCGGTCTGACGGCGCAGTGATGCGCATCTTTTCTTTGCCATTCAAACACCGGGAGTTACAAAATCAGCATGAACACCGTCCCTCTCAGTGCGATCGAAGACGCATGGAACGAAATCTACAACACGACGGAGGAACGCGCCCACGAAATCCTGACTTCATTCATGAAGGAGCAGCCGGAGCTGACTCTCTATCTTAGCGAAGCCGAACAGGAAATTGACAAACTCGACGATCGCGGATTCCTGACACTCTACGGAGCCTGGGCATGGCTGGCATTCAAGCTGAACGGACGCGACAGCACCATGGTCACCGCCACCGCGGTGGAGGCGGCGTCCGAACGCAACCACTCTGACATGATGCGCATGGGCGAGGCAAAACAGAGTCTCATCATGGATGCGGCCAAAGACTTCTCCAAAGACTTCCGGCAGTTGCCCATGCTGGGTGCGATCATCAACGATCTCATGGAGGGACAAATGGAAGGCGAAAGCCGTCAGGACGACATCACGGGAATGATCGTCGTCTGTGCGAAGACGGTAATCGATTGCCTGGACGCGTGAGCATTGGACAGGCGGCGTTTTTCGCGCCAGGACTCCGGCATGACGATCCTCGACAATGAAACCGTCGATCTTCCCACGCCCCGGGGAAATATGCGCACCAGTATTCTCCGGCCCGCGGCACCGGGGAAATATCCGGGAATCGTTTTGTGGTCGGAGATCTTCCAGATCACCGCACCGGTCCGGCGGGCGGCGGCAGTGCTGGCGGGTCACGGATTTGTCGTCGCCATCCCGGAAATCTGGCACGAACTGGAACCGCCAGGCTGCGTCCTCGCCTACGACCAGGCCGGGGCGGACAAGGGAAACGCCCACAAGACAGGGAAGGAGCTGGCCAGCTATGACGATGACGCCCGGGCAGTGATCGACTGTCTTCTGGCACATCCGCACTGCACGGGGAGACTGGGAACGATGGGCATCTGCATCGGCGGACATCTGGCCACCCGCACGGCCTTCCATCCGGAAATCCGCGCCGCGGTTTGCTTCTACGCGACGGACATTCACAAGCGCTCGCTGGCCAAAGGCATGAATGACGACACCCTCGACCGGCTCGGGGAAATGAAAGGCGAAATGCTCTATATCTGGGGAAAACAGGACCCTCACATTCCGCGCGAGGGCCGGCGGATCGTCTATGATGCGCTCACGGACGCGGGCGTGAATTTCACCTGGCACGAATTCAACGGGCAGCACGCCTTCATGCGGGATGAGGGCCCGCGCTACGATCCGGCTCTCCAGTTGCAGTGCTATGGGCTCGCGCTGGACCTTTTCCGGCGCAAGCTCCACGAGGGCGATCTCTCCGCCGCGGAGGCGGAGGGACCCGCGGAAAGCCGCCATTGAGCAAACCGGATGCAAGCTGCAAGAATCCGTTTACGCGCTCCCCGGGCCTGCTAAGGTCAGGGTCAAGACCAACCAAACCACCGCTTACAGACATGTTAAACGCCACGCTTTTCTTCGCCAACAACGGGCTCTTCATCACGCTCGGAGTCATTGTCGGCATCGGCCTTATCCTGGTTCTCTGGATTGCCTCGCTTTACAACGGCCTCGTCGGCGCACGGAACCGCTATAAGAACGGCTTTGCCCAGATCGACGTGCAACTGAAGCGCCGTTATGATCTCATCCCCAACCTCGTGGAAGTAGCCAAGGGCTACATGAAACATGAGCGTGAAACGCTGGAGGCGGTCATCGCGGCGCGGAACTCCGCCTCGAACGCCCGCGCCGCAGTCGCAGCGAATCCGGGAGACGCCGCTGCCGTCCAGGCACTCAACAGTGCGGAGTCCGGTCTCGGCCAGGTGATGACGCGCTTCATGGCCCTCTCCGAAGCCTATCCGGACCTGAAGGCGAACACCAACATGCAGCAGCTCACGGAAGAGCTGACCAGCACGGAAAACCGCATCGCCTTCGCCCGCCAGGCCTATAACGACAACGTGATGGATTATAACAACAAGCGCGAGATGTTCCCCAGCAGCATCATCGCGGGCATGTTCAACTTCGCCGCCGCGCAAATGTTCGAGGTGAAGAACGAAGTCGAGCGTGAGGCGGTCAAGGTGTCCTTTACCTGATCACCGGCCCCGCACCGCGGGACTTTGACTCCTCGTCACCATGGCTGATTTCTTCGCTCAGCAGGAAAAAGCGCGCGGGCGGACACGGCTGTTCGTCTTCCTGTTTGCTCTCGCGGTCCTCACCATCATTGCCCTCACGTATCTCCTCACCGGGTTGGTGACGCTCTGGGGCTCAAAAGTATGGGCTCCCTCCCTGACCCTGAGTCTCGGCATCGCCGGCGGCATCATCGGACTCGGCAGCGGGTTCAAGATGCTGCAGCTTTCCAGCGGAGGACCGGCGGTGGCCCGTGAAATGGGCGGCCGCGAAGTCGACCCCGCCACTGGGGATGCCGATGAGCGGAAGCTGCTCAACATCGTGGAGGAAATGTCCATCGCCAGCGGCGTGCCTGTGCCGCAAGTTTGGGTGATGGATCAGGAGGACGGCATCAATGCCTTTGCGGCCGGGAATTCCACTTCCAGCGCTGTGATCGGCGTCACCCGCGGATGTATGAGAGAGCTGAACCGCGATCAGTTGCAGGGCGTGATCGCGCATGAATTCAGCCACATTTTGAACGGCGACATGCGGCTGAATCTGCGGCTCATCGGCGTAGTGCACGGCATTCTGGTCATTTCCATCATTGGCGGTCTCGCCTGCCGTGTAGCCGCCAACATGCGCGGGGACAGCAAGAACAGTCCGCAGATTCCAATCTTCGTTATCGGCGGCTCACTCTACGTCATCGGTTACACGGGAGTGCTCCTGGGACGGATCATCAAAAGCGCCATCTCGCGGCAGCGTGAGTTTCTGGCGGATGCCTCCGCGGTGCAGTTCACCCGGAATCCCCAGGGCATTGCCAGCGCCCTGATGAAGAT
>DATAIE010000418.1:0-1519 GCA_036262875.1 Verrucomicrobiales bacterium | reverse complement strand
CGGAAGATCCGGAAAGCGAGAACACCCAGCACGAACTGCACTCCGCCAAATACCGTGAGGGCGACTGGAAATCCCCGGTCCAGCAGAAGCTGGAAAAGAATCGCTCCCGTGCCAAAGCCCGCAAAGATCGAGAAGGCATTGAGACCCATCGCCTGCCCCCGCCGCTTCGGGTCGAGGTCCGCCACGATTCCCGCCATGAGAGGATGCGTCATATCGAGGCAAAACGACAGGGCCGTTACGATCACGGTGACGGTCCAAAGAGGTGACGCCGGAACAAGGCTCAGGGCACACGCGGAGGCGAGCAAAAACCCCGCCGGTATGATCCTTCTCCGTCCAAACCTGTCCGCGAGGCGCCCGAGGACCGGTCCCATAAAGAGTCCCGGGATGCCGTATCCCAGCAGCGCTTTCCCAATACCTTCATCGTTGAGGTGATAACGCTGGGAGAGCAAAAAACCGAGCCACGAAAAGACTCCGCCGTGAAACAGACCATTCAGCAGAATGAAGGAGAATGTTTTCGCTCCCCGCGGATTTTTCAGGAGGGCGGCATATCCGTGCCAAACCTCTTTGAATGCCGCAGGATTGGGTGCCCGCCCGTTGAAAAGTCCGCGCAATTTATAAAGCACGATGGCCAGCGCCCCATTGGCACCTGCGAGGATAATGAACTCGTTGCGCCAGCCCAAGTAAGGATTCAACCATGCCCCGAGGGTCGCGCCAAAAGCCATGCCTCCGGCGATCGCGCCAAACATCCACCCGAGAGCCCGGCCGAGTCTTTGATACGGATACAAATCCCCTATCAAGGCGAGGGAGATGGTAACGATCCCGCCTGCCGTGAGGCCGGAGAGGATCCGCAGCACGATCAGGGATTGAATCGACCAGGCCAGCGAAACGAGCAGCGTCGTCAGCGCAGACAGAGGAAGAAGGATGAGGAGAACCTTCCTGCGTCCCGCACGATCCGAGAGCGGCCCATAGAAGAGTGTGGAAAGGCCGTAAGGCAGCACATAGGCGGGAACCACCCAGCCCATGCTGCGCGCGGTGGCCCCGAATTCCCGCGACAGGGCGGGAATCAGCGGGGCCACCATGTAGGCGTTGAAAAAGACGAGGAAGGCGGCTGCCGCCAGCGTCTTCAGGACCATCCCGTTTCTTTCTTCCGCCTGCGCGGCGCTGAAGGCCACCGGGCTTTCCATCTGAGAGGTTGAAGTCATCGGAGTCGGATTCTTAGGGTATGCCGGAACGGTCCTCCCGCGGCTCAACGGTATCCGCCGGAAACGAAGAAGACTTCACCCGTGATCCACGCCGAGTCCTCTGACGCGAGGAACAGCGCGACCGTGGAGATATCCTCCGGCTGACCCACGCGACCGAGGGGAGTTTGCGCCTCAATTTCCCTGCGGAATTCACCCTCCGTAAAGCCGGCGGAGCGGGCACCCTCCGTTTCAATGAGACCCGGATTGAGCGAATTGACGCGAATCTTTCGCCCGCCCAACTCCTTTGCGAGCGATTTCGTTACCGCGTCCACCGCAGC
>DATAIE010000417.1:0-3862 GCA_036262875.1 Verrucomicrobiales bacterium | reverse complement strand
CCCGGTTCGGATGATTGAAACGCCACTGAACACCTGCGGACACACCCGGACGGGTTCCGGAAAGCGTTCTTACTCTAACTGATTTTCAGCAGTTCTCCGGTTCAAGAAGGGCTGAATCCATGAAATTCCCAGTTCTCATTGCCGTAGGCCCGGAACCAGTGGCCGGCTCCGTCGTGCCATTCATAGGCAAACCGGACGGCGATGCGATTGAGGCGAAAGGCCCACAGTTCCTTGATGAGACGGTAATCGTATTCCTTTGACCATTTCCGCCGGAGGAATGCCACGATGGCTTCCCGGCCGGTAAAGAATTCGGAGCGGTTGCGCCAGACGCTGTCGCGCGTGTAAGCCAGGGAGACGCGTTCCGGATCGCGGGTGTTCCATGCGTCTTCGGCCATGCGCACCTTGGCGATGGCTGTCTCCAGTTCAAAGGGAGGCAGCGGCGGGCGGGGATTTTCGGGGAAGGCCATCAGTGAGAGTGAAGTGCGATGCGGTTGCCCTCCGAGTCCACGATGATGGCGCGAAAGCCGTAGGGACCGATCGGGTGTTTTTCCTGGAGCACTTCGCCGCCTCCGCTTCGCGCGGCCTCGATGGCGTCATCGAGACGGCCTTCCGTGGACAGATAAATGAGCGGTCCGGCGAGCGACGGGCGGTTGTCTTCACTCACGACGAGACAGCCCGAGGCATTTTGATCGGCATGGGGCAGGAGGCCGAATTCGCATCCTGGCATGGATTGCTTCGTTACCGGCGCGCCGAGCACGGAGGAATAGAAGGAGATGGCGCGATCCAGATCGGTGACGGGAATGTCCGTCCAGCAAAGAGTATTGTGGCTCATGGATGGAGTGGCGGGTTGGTGTTGAGGCGGAGTTTAGAGTGCCGTCACCGGGTCTCCATACAGCGTAAACCCGTAAGTGTCGGCAATGCGGACGTTGAAAATGCGGCCCTGGAGGCGTTCCCGCGGGCCGTCGAAAACGACGATGCGGTTTTGACCGGTGCGCCCGGTGAGCCGCTGATCGTTGGTCTTGCTGGGGCCTTCACACAGTATCTCCGCAAAGGTGCCGACGAGCGCTTCGTTCTTCTCCTTCGCACGGGCATTGATGACGCTGAGGAGGTCCTGGTTTCGTTCCTCTTTGACGCGTTCCGGAAGCTGGATGTCCTCCGGCAGGTCGGCGGCGGGAGTGCCGCGGCGTTTACTGTAGCGGAAGATGAAGGCGTTGTCGAAGTCAGCCCGGCGCACCACCTCTTTGGTGGCCGCGTAGTCCTCCTCCGTCTCACCCGGAAAACCGACAATGATGTCTGTGGTAATCGCCACGTCGGGACGGGCCTCGCGCATTTGATCGCAGATTTCCAGAAACCGGGCCGGACTGTAGGGGCGGTGCATCGCTTTGAGAATCCGCTCGCTGCCGCTTTGCAGAGGCAGGTGGATATGGGAGCAGAGCTTCGGGAGCCGGCGAAAGGCTTCGATGAGGTCTTCACGGTAGCCGATCGGGTGCGGACTCGTGAAGCGGATGCGTTCGATGCCGTCGATGTCGTGGATTTGATCCAGCAACTGAACGAACGGGCTGCGGCCGCCGACGGAGGGAAACTCTTTGATGGCGTAGCGGTTTACGATCTGGCCGAGGAGCGTCACCTCCTTCACACCGCTGCCGGCAAGGCGGCGGCACTCTTCGACGATTTCCGCGATGGGGCGGGCGCGTTCCGACCCGCGGGTGTAGGGCACGATGCAGAACGTGCACTTCATATTGCATCCCTGCATGATGCTGACAAAGGCCGTCGCCTGCTGTTCCTCCACCTGCTGATCACGGATGGTGTTCTGGCTGCCCTCCTCCTCCGCTACATCCACGATGCTCCAGCGCTCGTCATCCATGCGGCGCTCGATGCGGCGGCGGAGGATGGTGTCCACATATTCCACTACACGGTGATATTTTTGGGTGCCCGCGACAAGATCGAGATGGGGAATGGTCTGTAGAAGTTCCTCCCCGCGGCTCTGCGCCATGCAGCCGAGGAATCCGTAAACCACATGCGGCTTTTGACGGCGCAGCTTGCCGAGCATTCCCATTTTCCCGAGCGCCTTCTGTTCCGCCTGATCCCGCACGGAGCAGGTATTGATGAGAATGACGTCGGCGTCCTCCTCGGCCGCAGTGAGGGCATAGCCTCCCCGCTCGACGAACATCTGCGCGACCTGATCGGAGTCGCGTTCGTTCATCTGACAGCCGTAGGTGCGAATATAAACCTGATGCATGAGCGGAAACGGGAAAGAACCGGTCCGTTCGCACTCAATGCGGGGCTTGGCAAGGACACAGCGGTGTGATCGGGGATGGCGTCCGCGGGTGTGGCGGCGGAACGAAAGAGAGCTTGCCATCAGGGGGCTCATCCGGTAATGAACGCCATGAAGTTCTTGCTGCTTGGAATTGCTTTGCTGGTAACGGGATGCCAAACGGAAAACCCTCCTCACCAGTTCTCAACAGAGCCGGAAAGGGCCAGCGAGGCACCAGATCATTCCATTCCCCCTGTCGGCTTTGGGCAGCAGGCGGGCCGGGACAATGCGATGCAGCCGCAGTAGGTCCCGGGGCCAGCAGAGTTATTTCGTTTCCGTTTTCCCACTGCTGACGGCGAGCTTCCGCAGGGCAGGGATGTAGCCGCCCCCGATGCTGTGACGGCTGAGCGGGTCGGCAGGCGGTGTGAAACGACGCCGGGAGGCCCAGTTGAGGCCTGTCCTCAACAGTTCGCCAGCTACTGCGGACCTGCCGCTTGTGGAAACGGTCCCATCCTTCGCCAGATAAATCGACTTCCCGCCATGCTGGAAGGCGGTGACAAATGACGGCATCCGGGAGGGAATGTGCAGGGCGTTCACATCCAGCGTTACCATGTCGAGCTCGTGAATGCAGCGCCAATACCTGCCGCCGAGCACAGTAGTCAGCGCCCCCTGGAAATCCACATCGCCCGTGACCGGGGCTCCGAAAGTGATGAGTCCCTGCACCGGAATATTTTCCTCCAGCGTGAGAGTGGCTGCCGCCATCACCGCAAGCCCGCCTCCGAGGCTGTGACCCGTGATCCAGATTTTCGCGTCCGGCCAGGCGGTGCGCATGGATTCCAGTTTGATCTTCAGGTCCGGCCAGAGGCCGTGGAACGTACGGACAAACCCGCCGTGAGCTTTCCCGGCCACTTTGGACGACAGTGGCACCGGCTGCGCCCAGGCATCCGTGAGGAGATCGACCACATTGAGCTCGGTACCGCGAAAAGCGATGACGATATGCCGGGGACCGCCCGTGATGAATCCCTGGGGTCCAGGCTCTCCCTCCTCAAACTTGAACTTTGGCGGAAGCGGCACGGTGAATGTCAGGCTCTCATACCGTTCACATTCCAGCCGTCCCAACACCTCTGCCCCTGCGTTTTTGTCGTAAGCGAAACCAGCGGCCTCAGCCAGCGCCAGTGCGTTGGCCGGACACCACTCCACGGCAGCACTTTGAAAAGGCGGAGGAGATTTTGCTTCCCCGGCCGTCGCGCCCGGCAGGCGGGCGGCAAGCAGGACTGCAAATACCAGGAAGGGAACTTTCATGGCGGAATGACCATCAAGGGATAGTCATTCCCTGCGTCCCGCGCAAGCGCGGCCTCCTCAGCGCGGAAGGCCGCTGTCGTCATCACCATCCCCTGGGCTTGCCACACGGTGATAGGCGCGTTTCGCGGCGGCTCGCGCCTGATCCCAGGTGAGCCGCGAGCCATGCCGGTTTTTTTCCCAGTCTCTGCCAAGCTGTTCCTGGATATCGTCAAAACTTTTTCCACGGTTCAGAGTATAGGATTCCGCTCCGTAACGGTAAGCCGGATTGTAGTCTTCGAATGAATGACTGGAGGAGTAATAAGGCTC
>DATAIE010000416.1:0-1726 GCA_036262875.1 Verrucomicrobiales bacterium | reverse complement strand
GTCGCCTTCTTCAAGGGTTCTCCGAGGGGGTCTTTTCGTTATCCCCGCCTCTGTTGCCACGTTGCCCGTCCAGCAGTCCTTTAGCTGGCCAACGTAATCCGAGGGAGGTCACGAAATACGGAAGACACTTGGGAGTGCTCTAGGAGGCAAAAGCCAGCGATGGGACGGACCGGAGAACTGCTAATGGCTGACAGCAATCTTCTATATAGATAGATAGGGTTTTGTTGTCCGATACCTACTCAGCTCTCCAGCCGTTTCGAGACCGTATCCGTTGATAAGGCCTCCTAACAGGTCGTTGAAAAACCCGTAGCGAATCCGTACGTTTGGTGATTCCCTCGGTTGGATTGGATCGAGGGGAGATTGTGATGCGGGGCTTTGACGAACATTCAGGATCGCTGTTTTCCTACGTCGATTTGGAGGCGCGGGTACCGAAGGACCATCCGCTGCGGGTAATCCGCGACATCGCCAATTGTGCACTCTCGGAGTTGAGCGGAGATTTTGCCGCGCTTTATGCACCGCTCGGCCGACCGTCGATTCCACCGGAAAAGCTGCTGCGTGCCACGCTGCTGCCGGCCTTCTATTCAATCCGCTCGGAACGTCAGTTGATGGAGCGACTGGAGTTCGACCTGCTGTTCCGCTGGTTCGTCGGGCTTGGGATCGACGATCCGGCCTGGGATCATTCGGTGTTTTCGAAGAACCGCGACCGTCTGCTCGAAGGCGAGATTGCTGCCAAGTTCCTGGCGGCGGTCCTCGTCCAGCCCCGGATCAAGCGGCTTTTGTCCTCGCAGCACTTCTCGGTCGACGGCACGCTCATTGAAGCCTGGGCCAGCCTGAAGAGCCTCAGACCCAGGGATGGCGGCAATGGCAATGACGAACCGCCGGCGGGTGGCTGGCGCAATGCCGATGTCAACTTCCGCGGCGCCAAACGGAGCAACCAGACGCATGTCTCGACGAGCGACCCCGATGCCATGCTCTATCGCAAAGGGCCGGGTATGGAAGCCAAACTCTGCTTCATCGGTCATGCCCTGATGGAGAACCGCCACGGGCTCTTCGTCGACACCCGGCTGACCCGTGTCTCCGGTCATGCCGAACGGCTGGCGGCGCTCGAGATGATCGAGCCCCGCGCCGATAAATCCGAAGCGATCACCCTTGGCGGCGACAGAGGCTTCGATGCCGCCGACTTCGTCATGGAGCTGCGCGACATCAACGTGACGCCGCATATCGCCCAGAACATGAGCCGCCGCTCTTCCATCGATCGACGCACGACCCGTCACCCCGGCTATGCCATGAGCCAGCGCCTGCGCAAGCGCATCGAGGAAGGCTTTGGATGGATGAAGACCATCGCCGGTCTCAAAAAGACAAAATATCGTGGGCTCGAAAGGGTCGGATGGTCCTTCACCATGGCGGCCGCCGCCTACAATCTCATCCGGCTACCCAAGCTCATGGGTGCGGCATGACCCTGAGCTCCCAGTCCAGCAACCACGACCTCAACAAACCGCTGCACCTCATGGCACACCGGTCTCATCCCCATCACAGACGGTGACTTCTTCAACGGCCTGCTCTCATGTTCGCAGTCAAGACCTAAGGCAAGTGTCAACCTCACCGGCGCTGCCGGATATTGGATGAGCAATAGCTGACGCCTACGGTCGGAGGCAGGAGCTGAAGACGCCGGTTGAACAAGCTCTCATACGCGGATTGGCGACCGCATGACCGGGGTTTCGTCTCG
>DATAIE010000415.1:0-5151 GCA_036262875.1 Verrucomicrobiales bacterium | reverse complement strand
ATCAGGTCATCGATGTTCCGCTCCGGGGCAGTGTTGGTGGACGATACAGCAGTGCAGATGAAGGGGCCGGCGGAGACATCCTGCTGGAGGGTGGCGCGGGTGGCTTTGCGTGGCACCTCGAAGGTTCCCGGCGCGACCAGGACGACCTGCGCATTCCTGGATTTGCCCGCTCGGCGAGGCTTCGGAGGCTGGATCCCGGTGTGCCGGATGTTCGCGATGCTCTGCCCAACTCATTCATGCATACGAGCGGATTTTCGGGAGGGGCCTCCTACATTTGGGATCAGGGCTATTTCGGCGCAGCCGTCTCCGGCTTCGATGCGCGTTATGGCTCCCCTGCGGAGGAGGAAGTGAGCATCGATCTGCGTCAGAGACGCTGGGATTTTCAGGGCGCCTTCCAGCAGCCGGTGAGTGGCATCAAATCCATCAAATACCGGTTCGCCCTGTCCGATTATGAGCACACAGAATTCGAGGGCGCGGAGGCGGGCACGATCTTTAAGAATGAGGGATTCGACGGTCGCGTCGAGGTCCAGCACGCCAAAGCCGGTCCCTTCGAAGGCGCGTTCGGTTTTCAGACGGAGCGCAGCGATTTCTCCGCCCTCGGTGAAGAGGCATTCCTGCCGGAAACGCTGACCCACAGTTCCTCCGGCTTTCTCTTCGAGGAGGCCGCCCTTACCGATGCGCTGAAACTCCAGGGCGGAGCCCGCTACGATCGCGTCTCGGCCGATGCGGAGTCCGACTCCCGTTTTGGACCGGCCCGGAACCGGTCGTTCGACAACCTCAGCGGATCGCTGGGAATTCTCTATTCTCCCGGAGAGGACTGGGTGGTGGCGCTGTCGGCTGCGTATTCGCAGCGCGCCCCCACCAGTCAGGAGCTTTACGCCAATGGGCCGCACCTCGCTACGGGCACCTTCGAAGTGGGGGACGATGGCTTGAATTCTGAGAAGGCGCTCGGTTTTGATCTCTCCCTTCGCAAGCGCACCGGCCGTCTCACCGGATCGGTCACCGGCTTCTATACCCGCTTCCACGACTTCATCGGGCAGTTTCCCAACGGTACCCGCGAGGACGATCTGCCTGTGTACTCCTATCGCAGTACGGGTGCGGAGTTCGCGGGAATCGAGGCCGAAGCGGTGATTCATCTTTTGGAACCGCTCAGTGCCCCCGCAAGCCAGTCCGGCAAAGAAACCTCACCCGGCGATTCTTCGGGAGGCAACCGGCTCGACCTGGAGTTGAAAGCCGACTATGTCCGCGCCCGTGACACCCGGACGGGTGATCCTCTGCCGCGCATCCCGCCCTTTCACGCAAGTGCCGCGCTCGATTATCACCGCGGCCCCTTCGGTGCCCGTTTGGAGGGTGTCTATGCCGGTGATCAGCACCGGGTGGCGGACAATGAACTTCCCACGGACGGTTACTTCATGCTCAATGCGGCGCTGACATACACGTTCAAAGCAGGTTCCACGACCACGGATGTTTTCATCAAGGGCGTCAACCTCACTGATGAAGAGGCGCGTGAACATACTTCCTTTCTGAAGGACATCGCGCCGCTCGGTGGCCGCGGTGTGGTGGCCGGAGTGAAGATTCGTTTTTAGAGCGGTCGACCCTGATCGATTACCCGGAATCCCGTCTTCTGGCGTAGTTGCTTATGCGGGTGTGGTCTGATTACGTTGAGGGATTCCTTTCCACCCCTCGATGTCCGGATCCGTTTCTGTGCGCCAGTTGTTGATGTCAGCACTTTTCCCGCTGCTGATCTTTCCGGGTTGTGTTCACGCCAGCGATCCGGCGGCTCCGGGAACAATCCACGGAGGCGCTTCCTGCGCAGCAGTGGAAGACTATTTTAAGGACGAAGTGTGGACGAAAGTGGGCATGCAGTCCTGCCTCAAGTGCCATAAGTCCGGAGGGGATGCAGAGGACAGTAAGTTCATTCTACAGGACCCGGCACGGGATGCCGACCCGGCGAAGGGCGCTGCCATGCAGCACAATCGCACCGCTTTTGCGGCGATGGCGGCAATACGAAAGGGAGATCAGGTTCCATTGCTGGTGAAAGCCTCCGGCGGGCTTGAGCACGGTGGAGAGGAGGTGCTGAAGCCGGACTCCACCGGTTACCGTATTCTGGCGGAGTATGTTCGCCGGGAGGCTGCTGTTCGCGGGATGGCGGAACCGGCGATTAAAAAGGAAAGCCCCAATGCGCCGCCTTTTTTCCAGGGGGTTTCAATGATCGATGACCGGCGGCTGTTGCGGCGGGCGACCCTGTCACTGGCGGCCCGGCTGCCCTCGGCCGCAGAGATCCAGGAGGTTAAGGACAAGGGACTCAAGGCGATGGGTCCCCTGCTCGACGGGGTGATGAAAGAGGATTCCTTTTACGAACGCCTCGCCGAAGCGTTCAACGACATCCTCCTCGTCCGCGGTTATGACGACGGTGCGGAGAGTGCCCTGTCCTACGATCACTTCAGTGAAACCCGGCACTGGACCGAGAAGTTCAACCTCGATCAAATCGCCGACAAGGATGCCCGCCAAAAGGCCCGCTACAAGCTGGCTGACAATTACCGCGAAGCCTTGCTGCGCGAGCCGCTGGAGTTGATCAAACACATCGTGCGCAGTGACAAGCCCTTCACGGAGATTGTCACGGCGGACTACATCATGGTCTCTCCATACACGGCGCGGGGATATGGCATCTTTGAAGAAATGAAGGGAACGTTCCGCAATGCGGAGGACCCTTTTGAATACCATCCCGTCCGTCTGAAGGCGCTAAGAAGCCGGGACCGCGGCAGCCGGGGCGATCAGAAATCGGAATCCGGTTTTTATCCCCACGCGGGGATGCTCAGCATCTTCCAGTATCTCCGCCGCTACCCCACCACCGAGACGAACCGCAACCGCCTGCGGGCGCGCATGTATTATCAGCACTTTCTGGGCGTGGATGTTCTCGAACTCGCGGCCCGTGTGACGGATGCCGCCGCTGTCACGGCGAAGTACAAGGTTCCCACGATGGAGGCCGCCGAGTGCGTGGTGTGCCACAAGACGCTCGATCCGGTCGCGGGGATCTTTCAGGACTACTACAGTTTGGACGGCGTCTTCGGGCCGAGGAAGGAGGGCTGGTTCAAGGATATGTTCGGAGCCGGATTCGAGGGAGAGGACCTTCCGGAAGGCCAGCGCTGGCGCTCTCTGCAATGGCTCGGCGAACGCACTGTGAAGGATCCGCGGTTTGCGGCGACGATGGTGGAGCATGTGTATTACGTTCTCACCGGTCGCAGGACACTCCTTCCTCCGAAGGCCATCGACGATCCCCTGTTCGGGGCCAGGCAGCGGGCCTGGCAGGCGCAGCGGCACGAGGTCGAACGGATCGCTGCACGGTTCGTGGAAACGAAATTCAACTTGAAGACGGTCTTCAAGGAATGGGTGATGTCTCCGTTTTACCGGGCCGACGGCCTCCAGACGGCGGCTGCGAATCCGGCGCGGGAGGCGGAGCTTGCCGATACAGGCCTCGCGCGAATGCTCAGTCCGGAACAACTGGAGCGGAAGGTAACCGCCATCTTTGGCAAGCCGTGGGGGCGTCTGAAGGATGCGGAGTATGCACTGCTCTATGGTGGCATCGACTCGAAGGAGGTGACCGAACGCGCTGCCGATCCCAGCGGGGCGATGGGCGCGATTCAACGAACCCTGGCCGACGAAGTGGCGTGCAAAAACGTCGCCGTGGATTTCGCGAAAGAGCCTGCAAAGCGCCGCCTCTTCGGCGATGTGGAGCCGGACGTAATCCCTGGAGAATCCGCCGCCTCCGATGAGCGGATCCGCCGGACGATCGTGCACCTGCACGAACTCGTGCTGGGCCGCTATGAGGCCATCGACAGCCCTGCGGTGCAGCGGACCTTCGCTTTGTTTTCCGGAATTCTCAGTGACGCCAAAGAACGGAAGGGCATCGATTCTCTGGAGAACTACCACTGCGGCGCTGAAAAGGAGCAGCGGTTCAAAGACCCCCGCTACACCGTGCGGGCCTGGCGCGCCGTCCTCACTTATCTTATCCGTCAGCGTGATTTTTTGTATGAGTAAAAAATACAACTTCCAGTCACGCCGTGATTTTCTGAAACGCTGCAGCCTCGCGGGGCTGGGCCTCGCGGCTCCGGTTTTCCTTCCTGGCACTGGATACGCTGCGGAAAAGGAGCAGCCGCCGTACGAGGGGCCGTACTACGCCGTTTTCAATGCCTCCGGCGGCTGGGATACCACTTATCTGATGGACCCGAAGGGCACGGGCGGCATCAATCGTCTCTACAAAGAGGGCGACATCAAAACCCACGGGAATCATAAATTCGCTCCCAACGCCGCCCACATGCAGGGAGGCATGAGCAACGAAGACTTCTACGCCGCGTTCGGAAAAGAACTGCTCGTCGTGAACGGGATCGATTATTCGGTCAACAATCACTCACCAGGCCAACGGTATATGGCGACGGGCAAACTCGACAGTCTGGCCTATCCGACTTTTGCTGCGCTGGTCGCCGCCTGCAAAGGCCCGGGCTGTCCGCTTTCGTTTCTGACCTTCGGCAATTATTCGAATACCGGCAACCTCGTGGCGATGTCGCGGGTACCCTATCTGCCCTCTCTGCAAAGAGTCGCGAATGCGGATTGTATCGACGGGCAGGTGCGCAGTCCCTATCACGACGACTTCGCCATGGATCGCATCGAGCGGGCCCTCAAAGAGCAGTCGGACGCGGCTCTCACCCCGCCGGTGCTGCCGCGAACACAGCGCGCCGAGAGCATGCTCTACGCGGCGCAGTTCAATTCCAAGTCATTGCAGCGGATCACACCATGGATTCCTGACAAAATTCCAAAGGAGCGGCTGTCCCAGCAGGTGGAGATCGCCCTCGCTTCCTTCAAGGCCGGCGTCTGTGTCTCCGCCAATCTCTCCATCGGTCAGTTCGACAGCCACGCGAACAACGACACCGATCAGATGAAACTGATTCCCGATTTCTCGCGGGCATCGCGTACCTTGTGAGGCGGGCGGAGGAACTGAAGATCCGCGAAAAACTGGTCATCGTGATCCAAAGCGAAATGGGCCGCACGCCCGAGTACAACAAGGGAAACGGCAAGGACCACTGGTCCATCGGCTCAATCATGTTCATGGGGCAGGGCATCCGCGGAAACCGCGTCATCGGAGCCACGGATGAG
>DATAIE010000414.1:0-1935 GCA_036262875.1 Verrucomicrobiales bacterium | reverse complement strand
GCTTCGCGTTTTGCCTGTGCTTTCTCTGCCCCCGGTTTGTTGCGGGGAGTGAACCGCGGTCGGAGGCCTTCAAACGCCATTCTCGCGCCAGTGCCGGCGGCCAGGGCTGCCAGGATAAAAACGGTGAGGCGCGGGACCTTCATCGCGGCACTTGTTACCACCGGGGCCATCGCCGGCAAGACCGTTCCTGGCTCCTTGTTTGCGCAGAGGGGAATCTAAGAGCCCGACGCCCGCCGGAGTCCGGGCGCAGCTGCCAGCAGCGTGCGGGTGTATTCGTGCTGCGGGTTGCTCATCACACTCTCCGTGTCGCCCTGCTCCACGATTTTGCCGGCCTGCATTACAGCTACGCGGTCGGCGATGTAACGGACCACGCCGAGGTCGTGGGAGATGAAGAGCATCGTCAGCCCGAGCTCACGCGTGAGGGTCAGCAGCAAATTCAGAATCTGACTTTGGATGGACACGTCCAGCGCGCTCACCGGCTCGTCCGCCAGCAGGAGTTTTGGCTGCGGTCCAAGGGCGCGGGCGATGGCGATGCGCTGGCGCTGGCCGCCGGAAAACTCGTGAGGATATTTCAATGCATAGGCCGGACTGAGCCCCACGCGTTTCATGAGAGCGGCCACGGAGGACTTCAATTCATCGCCGCTTAGCGGGCCGCGCCGCGCCTGAATGGCCTCGGCAAGCGCGCTGAAGATCGTCAGCCGCGGATTCAGCGAGGCATAGGGATCCTGGAAGACCATCTGGAAATCGAGCCGGGAGGTGCGCAGCTCTTTTGGATTCGCATGGGAGAGATCTTTCCCGTCGAGATAGATGGCGCCAGAGGTGACCGGCTGCAGTTGCATGATGGCGCGCGTGAGAGTGGTCTTGCCACAGCCGGATTCTCCGACGAGGCCCAGAATCTGACCGCGCTGAATTTCGAGTGAAACGCCGTTCACGGCGCGAAACGGCTCCGCCGGAGGGCCAAAAAAACGCTTCCGGGAGGGAAACCAGACAGACACTTCGTCCAGTCGCAGAAAGGCGCTCATGCCGCACTCCTTTCCATGCAGCCGGGGCAGTTTTGCACCCAGTGGCCCGGCGCCGCTTCCACCAGTTCCGGATCGCGATCCGTCAGGCAAAGGTGTCCGCCTTCCACGTTGCGGGTGCGGAACGCACAGCCGGGACCCAGTTTGGAGAGGTCCGGCGGCATTCCCGGAATGGTGTAGAGCGCGTCCCCTCTTGATTGGAGGGCCGGAATACTGCGCATCAGCGCACGGGTGTAGGCATGGCGGGGATGACGGAAGAGGTCCTCCACCGGGGCCGCCTCCACGAGCCTCCCGGCGTACATCACATTCACGTAATCGCAAACTTCACTCACCACGGCGAGATCGTGGGTAATGAAAATCACGGCCGTCCCGAGCGCCTGCTGCCGGGCTTTGATCAACTCCAGCACCTGCTTCTGAATGGTCACGTCGAGCGCGGTGGTGGGCTCGTCGGCGATCAGAAGTTCGGGGCGCGTGATCATGCTCATGGCGATCATCACCCGCTGCCGCATCCCGCCGGAAAACTCGTGCGGGTACTGGCGAATGCGTTCCTCCGGATTTTTGATGCCCACCTCCGCCAGCGCCTGCACGGCGCGGGGCAGGGCAGCCTTTTTGTTCAGACCCTCGTGGATTTGCAGCGGCTCGATCAGTTGCGTGCTCACTCGCAGATAGGGATTCAGCGAGGTCATCGGGTCTTGGAAAATCATGCTGATGCGCTTGCCGCGGATGCTGCGCAATTCCGCCGCACTCAACTTGAGAAGATCGATGCCATCGAACATCGCCGTGCCCCCTTCGATGCGCCCGGGCGGCATGGGCACCAGGCCCATCATGGAATAACAGGTCACCGATTTTCCGGACCCGGATTCCCCCACAATGCCGACTGTCTGTCCCTTGTCCACCTTGAGAGAGACGCCGGATA
>DATAIE010000413.1:0-8834 GCA_036262875.1 Verrucomicrobiales bacterium | reverse complement strand
GTTTTCCTTCACTTCAAGCTTCAGCGGGGACACGAGCACCAGACCGCTGGTGAAGAGATTGTCTCCGCGCAGGATCACCAGATAGGCACCCTCCTCTTTCACAGGAAGAGTGAGCACTTTTTGTTTCGCTGCGTAGTCCTTCCCTTCACCGAGTGTCATCGTTTCGCCGGCCAGCGGTTGAATGCCAGCCAGATTCACCTGCGTGATATTGCTCAGGCTCTTCTCGCGGAGGTAGAGTTTCATGAGGTCCACCTTGTAGAGCTGGAGGGCGGCCTCTTTCACGTTCCGGTAGTCGAGCGTCACTTTCACTTCACCGCCGGGTTTGAAGATAGTGACCTCCGGCAAACTGACCCGCTTCTCTTCAAACCAGTTAATGGCATCCGCGGCATCCGGATAGAGCGCCTTTACCTTTTGATACCACGTAATGGCATCCGCGGGATTTCCCTGCGCGTGATACACCTGCGCCGTCACGTAGCGTGCATAGTCGCGGTCTTTGCTCTCGCCGTTGGCGACGGGTGCGGCGGCGGCGAGTGCCTTGTCAAAGGCCCCCAGCCAGAAGTGTCCCAGCGCCGCCATGTAGCGGAAGCTGTCGGCGAATGTGCTGCCGGCGTAGCGTTCGGCTCCGGCGGTGGCCGCCTGCACCACTCCGGCGTAGTCCTTCAGCGAGAAGAACACGTTGACCATGCTGAAGGCCGCGTCATCCGCCATATCGTCCGCCGGATAGACCGTCACATACCGCTGCAGCAGATCGCGGCTGCGTGTCAGCAGCGCATTCTTTTCCAGCTTCTTCTGACCGCGGCGGACGGGCAGCTTCTCAGCATCCGGCGCTTTGGAGGCCAGTCCCTGAGCGAGGCCGATGAGCGCATCCATCACGTCGCGGCTGTCCGGATATTCACGCCACAGCTTTTCCTGCAAGTCGGTGGAGCCAGCGTAGTCCCCCTGGTCCTCCAGCGTGGCGCCCAGACTGGAGTCTGCAACGAAGGCCCCGTCCAGAGCCGCGCGATAGACGGTCGCCGCCCGTTCGAATTCATTCAGCTTGCGGTAGGCGGTGCCCACTTTGAGCAGCTTGTCGAACGGGATGACGAGTTGCGGGTAGCGCTCCGTCAGGAGTTCGAAGGCTCCGATCATTGCCTTCGCATCCCCGTCAGCCCGGTCGGCGAGGATCCAGAGCCGCATCTTTGCCGTTTCCCGCTCCATTTCGCCTCCGCTGTCCCTGGCGCCAGCGAGGGCTTCGAGGTGTTTGAGCGCCTCATCATACTGGCCATCGGCGAAGGTGCGCTTCGCCAGCACATAGTGCTCCGCCGTGTTCATCTGATAGGGTTCCGGAGACTTTTCACCTGGAGCGAGAACGGTGAGCGCTCCGGCAGGTCCGGGCCGGTATTTCGCGGAGTCGTAGGCATCCCGAAGGATGGACGGCGGCACGGTGAACTCACCGGTCGCAAGGGCGACCATTTCATAGCTCAGGTTTTGCACCACGCCGGGGGCATAAGTCAGGCGCAGGGCTCCGGGCAGTTCCTCGACCCTGTTGAAATTGCCCTTTGCCGAGCCGGGCACATAGAGGCATCCGCCGGGCAGCGGTTCATCCCAGACGATGTACTGGGAATGGCCCGCCACCTTTGCGTCGGTGCTCTTCATTTTCACCTCCACGCGAACGCGCTGGCCCCATTCTGCTTTGGTTACCGGACTGGTGCCGGCCACCTCGTCCACGGGCCTGTCATCCACCACGAGCGTATCATGCAGATACTGCCGGCTGGCGATCTGAGGATGAGCCCATGGCTTCGGATCCGCGTCCGGCGCGGCATACGATCCACTGCGGGCGATGAGCATGGGCCGGAAGCCTTTGACGACACCGAACACTCCCTTTTGCTCTGCGGCCTCATTGAGGCGCTGACGGGCGGGGTTGCTGAACTCGCTGCTGCCGGGCCGGGCCGTCAGTTGATGATTACCCGTGGCGACCGATGCCTGGGAACCCCCGGGCGCCGGGGCATCCGGAGCGTGCCATTCGGCAAAGGCCGCTGCCGCAAAACCGCGGCTCATCGATCCGCCGTCCGGCCAGACCACGCGGGATTCAAGCAGCCAATTCGCAGTGGCGGCGGCGAGGGGATTTTCCCGGCGAAGCTTCGACATCGACCAGAGAGCCAGAGACGCCACCTGTTCGCGTTCGCCCAAACGCGCGGTGCGGGTGCTGCCCGGCCACGAAGCGACCGGCTGTTTGGCGCTGCCCTCCTTGCGCTCCGCTTTTGCTTCCAGCAGATCGAGCAACTGGCCCGCCTCATCCGTCCGCTCCATGCGAATCAGAGCTGCCGCCAGCCAGGCCGCGGCGGTGGAAGTGAGTGAGTCCCGTGCGCGCAGGAGCGGCGCGGCGTTGGCGTAGTCGGCTTTGCCCGCCGCCGCCAGGGTGTGAAGCACGCAGGCTTTCTTTTCGTAGTCATCGGCGGCGATGCCCGTCCAGGCGGTGGACATATACCTTTCGACCCGTTCCTTGAGTTTGTCGCTGACAGTGAAACCGGAGGCCTTTGCCTCGGTCAGCGCGTGCCATGTCAGCGCAGTCGTGATGATGTCCGGGGTGACGTTCAAACCACCCCATGACCAGCCGCCATCTTTTTCCGCGAGCGCGAGAGCACTGATCAAACCGGTTCCCTTCCGGCGAAGCTCCGTTTCATCGCCGGCTTTCATGCGCAGAGCCGCAGTGATGGCGAGCAGTTGACCCGCCGGGTCCTCCTGCCCCTTTGAGGTATCGGCGGCAAGGCTGCTCACCAGTCCGCGTCCGTCCGCAAACAAAGCCCATTCCACCTCCCGCCCGGCACCGTCCTCCGCGGGGATGATGAGCGGAGCATTGTCGCCCTCTTTCGCGATCCTCGAATAGAAGCGGAATTGTGGAATCCATGTCCGCCACAGGATATCCGTTGACTGGCTGTCCGAGAAGGCCTGCGCCTGAGCGCTGACCATCATGAGGAGCGAGCGGACACCGAGAGGGGTGAACAGTTCTGTTTTAAGCGGCAGGAGAGCACGCAGGGGCGGCTGTCCGTCCAGCCGGAGGGTGGCCCGTCCACCGTCCGCAAACCACGGGGAGGACGCCATGAGCGTCGCTTCGCCTCCGAGACGATCCCGATTGATCAGGGTAACGGGGATCCTCACTTTGTCAGTTTTCTGGAGAGCCTTTGGAAGCCAGGCGCGGACGACGAGCGGTTTCTTCACGATAAACTGCGCCGACGTTTCCATGACTCCTGTGGAAGGGGACACCACGCGGACGATGGCGCGCCAGACGCCTTCCTCCGACGGGCCTTTGACCGGCTGGGCGGGATCGTAGGAGGGCACCCAAACGTCGCAGTCACCCGCGGCGCTTTCATTGCTTTCCGCCGTCTGCTGAACCTGAACCTGGGCTGGAGCCTGCACTGCATTGTTCCCGATCGCGTTGTCTTCGTTGAGCAGAGGAGCGTAGGAAACTGCGGCCTCGCCGTAGGGATCTGCGGGAGGCACTTCGGAGTCGGCGTCGGGCACTTCCAGTGCCAGTCCGGGCGTGCCGGCGAGAGGGTCGCGGGGCGTCTTCACGCCGCTGGAGAACACAAAGGGGCCACCGGTTTTTGCGCGCTGTTTTCCGGTGAGGAAATAATTGTCGCCCTCGAACATCGAATTGCGCAGAGCGATGGTGCCGTTGAACCGGTTGTTCCCGAGTTCCAGCCCCTGGATCCGGCACATGACCTCCTGGTCGTTGAGGACGACCTCCACCTGTCCGCGGGCATTGCCGCCATTCACGGTGACACGCGCGCTCACCCCCGGAAAGGTGAGGGCCGCAGTGCTGTGAAGGCTCAGCCGCAGGGCGCGGGGCGTGAGCGTGCGAAACAGCGTGCGGGTCTGGGATTCCCCTCGCACCAGCAAGTCCGCATCCGGCTCCGCGTGCAGTTGCTCCATGCCGATCATCGTTGCGGCGTCCGCCACCGGCTTGCCGGCGAGATCCGTGATGGTCAGCTTCAATGGAACAGGGGCGCCAGGGGTGATGCTGCCCTCCGCGATGGAAAAGGAGACCAGCAGACCCTGGCGCACATTCAGCGGGATGCTCGCGGTTCTGAGCAACTGACCGTCCATGGTGGCGGCAGTGACCCGGAAGTTAGGCGCATGCGCGGCGGTCACGGGCAGTTTGATTTCGGTGAAGCCCTCTGCGAGCGCCATGACCTGCTGCGAAAGGAAACCATCCGCGTGCGCCGTGAGGAGCACCTGCGGGTGGGCCTTCAGCGAATGCAGGCGAAGCACGGCTTCCGCTCCCTCGTTGACCACGGTGGTGTCACTGTAAAAACGAAGCCCGGCCACATCCTCGGCGGCGCTGACGTAAAAGCGCTGCTCCTCCTTCACGGGAGCCGCCTTGTCGCCGCCCGTCATGCGCAGGATGTAGTGTCCGCCCGCGGCGATGGTCAGCTTGTGTTCGGCGATCCCGTTGTCCTGACGGCTGGTTTCGTCGAATTCCTCCACCACACTCTCCACCGGGGCGGGCTGCTCAAAGGTCAGCCACGGCACGCCTTCCAGCACCCGGCTGGGCGGCAGGGCCGCGAGTTTGACGAGGGCGAAATGGAGTTTCTGCGCCACCGGCTTGCTGTCATGCGAGCGCGCCTTGACGCGCACCGTTGCCGGGTCGTTCGCAGCGATGACGTTGTGTGTGGTGAGGAAAGTCGCCGTCCACGGGCGGCGTGCGACGATGTAGGAGGCCTCCGCGCTGGCCTTGAGCCGCGGCAGGGAGACGCCGCTTTCATAACCGCAATCGTGCTCCAGTGCGGCGGGCATCTCCGCTGTGAATTCAAACGACGCGTGCCCCTCCGCATCCGTGCGCAGTTTTGTGAGGGGGACAAATGGCAGCCGGACTTCCACGGGTTCATTCGTCACGGGCACGCCCCATGGCCACTCGGCGGAGATTTCGACCTTTATCTTTTCCCCGGGCAGAGCCGTGCCCGGAGTCAGTTTGACGGTGATCACCGGTTTGTCGTCCACCGGGGTTTCCTCCACATTGAAGGTGGCCCGCTGAAAGATCTTCTCGTCTTTCCCCAGCAACTGGATGCTGTATTCGCCTGACGGCGCATTGTTCGGGACGGTGAAGGTGCCCGTCAGGGTGCCGCCGGCCTCCCATTTGGAGGGACCCGCGGTGACCAGCCGGCTGGCGGGATCGAGGACGCGCAGCGTGAAGTCCTGCGCCGCGGCCGGAGCCATGATGCCGTCCTTCACCGTCCTCCGCAGCAAGTGATAGTGCACGGTTTGACCGGGGAGGTAGGACTCGCGGTCGAAGGTCGCATAGGTGGCGGTCTCACGCTGTTTTGTCAGGTTGAGGCTGCTCATGTCCAGATGGGACGCGGCCATGCCGGAAGGCGACAGCAGGAAGAGTCGGGCGTTGGCAGGGTTGCCGGTCAGGGCCGTTTTGAAAATGCCGTCCGCGCCTGTCTGGCCGGTCGTGAGAATGGCACTGCCGTCGCTCACGAGGACCGTCACGCCCGCCGCCGGTTTGTTTTCGCGGGCGTTGAGCACAAAGGCCAGCGCTTCGCGGCGGGTGCTTTCGCTGATCAATTCCAGGTCGCTGCGCAGGACGAGCGTGGTGGCCTGCCAGTTGTCACTTTCCACCCGCACGATGCAGGCTCCGGGTTTGTTGTCAGGGAAGGGGATTTCAATGTCCTGTTTCACGGCGCGATAGCGCGCGAAATCCTTCACTTCCAGTTCCCACGTTTTTTCCGGGGCGATGAGATCCACATCCAGCTTCTCGATCCCCTCCAGTGAATAGTGCCGGCGGAACCAGGCCTCCAGGTCCAGCGGGTAGCGGCTCACGCGGAGTTTTGGCAGGTTCCGGACGCTCACCGCCACCTGCGGTGTTTCATTGCTGCGAAACACGCGGGGCGCGGCGACGGCCAGCGACTTGCTCTCCAGCAGCGCGGCGCGTTCCTTTGCCGGCCCGGCCCACTGGCCCCATTTCAGCCGTTTGAAAACCGCCAGCCCGTCATCCAGGCGGGTCAGCTCCTCTGTCAAAATGAGACCCGTGTTGTAGAGTGCGAGGGAGGACTCCTCCGTGTCCGGATACTTGCCGGTGAGGCGCGACCATTCATCGATGGCTTTTTGGAATTCGGCTTTGGTCTCCTCCTCGCCGGCTTTCTTTTCCTTCATCTGCTGAGCCGCCGCGTAGCGCATCTGACCGTAGATGAACAAAATCTGCCGCGCCCTCGCATCAAGCGGATAGCGTGTCAGGAAAGCGTCGAAGACCTCACGGGCTTTCTTTTCATCACCCGCGGCGACGGCGGTGATGCCCGTCTGAAACTCGGCATCCACGATCCCGCTCTGGGCCTGCTGCCACTCCGCGCCATTGGGATAAGCGGTGATGTATTTCTGCCACTGGGTGATGGCCTCGGCATAACGGCGCTTTGAGGCATGGATCTGCCCGATGCGAAATGCGGCGGATTGCTGGCGCCGCACCAGTGCTTCCGCCGGAGTCATCCCGGAGGCGGCATCCTGTTTGCGGTTCGCTTCCGCCGCCGGATCGAATTTGAAGTCCTTCGCCGCGATAAAGTCAGCCCATGCAGCCACGGCCTCTGTGTCTTTGCCGTCGTTGTCCAGCGTCTGCGCGATCGCCGCCGCGGCCTCGGGCGCGGCCTTGTGAGCGGGATAGTCCTTCAGGAACCGGCGCAGTTCAGTCAGGTAGTCTGTTGAAGAAAACACGCGACCGCTGCCGCGCGCGGGGAACGGCACGAGATTGGCGAACTGTTCGAAGGGGCTTCCCTTTGGGCCTTCTGCACCTCTCGCTCCTGGCAGAGGCAGGACATTCTGCTCCATCTGCTGCTGGCCGCGGTTGTCGTTATTATACATAGGGCGCTGCTGGCCGCTCTGTGCCGGCTGAGGAGCGAACGTGCGGACACGGAGCCACGCGGCGTCGCCGGCCATCGGTTTGTCAGGGGAATCCGCGGGCAGTTGCTTCAGCATCGCGGAAAGATCGTTGGCCACGGCGACGGCGTCCGCGGTGCGGCCCAGTGCGAGGAGGTTTTCGGCGAGATGCAGACGCGCTTCCGCCCGCGGCTTTCCAGTCAGTTTGGCCTGGTCGTTTTTCTTTCCCGGCTCCAGCGCGAGGGACCAGTCAGGATCGAAGAGCAGCAGCCAGGCATTGAAGGTGCCCTCGGCGGATTTGTAGTCCTTCGCCTTGTGAAAGAGCATCGCTTTCCGGAACAAAACATCCGCCCGCAATTCAGCGGTGATGGGCATATCCAGCACCTTTTCACAAAGAGCCGTGGCCTTTTTCCAGTCCGGCTGCGGGGGCGTGACCTCGCCCGCGGAGACCGGGTTGGCGGCCTCCTCCGCGAATTCGAGCAGGGTCTTCACGAGCGCATCGCGCCGCGGTTGGGAGAAAGCCCTCGCGGCTTCCGCCGCGTAGATGGCCTCGGCTTCGCGGTGTTTTTTTGCTTTTGTCAGGATGACCGCCTTCAGAAACTTCGCCTTCGTGCCCCACGGCGAATCCGCCGGGACGGCGTCGGATGCCTTGAGCGCGTCCTCCGGCTTACCGGCCAGATGGAGGCTCAATGCATGAAGATAGGGAGCCTGGCCCTTTTCCCCCGCATCCGGCGGGAGGGCGGCGAAAGCGGCGGCAGCCTCCGGATATTTTTTTGACTGAAGCAGCGAAGCGGCATCATCGATAGGAGCCGCCGACAGGGAACTGACAAACGCCAGCAGGGAAAGAACGGGGGGGCATTTCATAGTGGTCAAAACATGCAGGAAGAGTGGCGGTTAGCCAACCCCGGTTTGACCACCTGGTCTGTAAAGTCGTTGTAAAATACGCGGCTGGAATCAGGCCTCCAGCTTCCACGGGCCCCGCAGTTTGCGCGTATGGAGGGCTGTGGCCTCTGCGTCTCCAGGGAAGGCCTCCGCTACCGGATCGTATTTTACCGGACGGCCCAGCGCTGCGGAGATGGTTCCAAGATGACACATGGTGGCCGCCCGGTGGGCGATGTCCGCGGGTGCCGCCGTCCGCCCGCGGGAAATCACGGCGTCGATGAAGTTCCGGTGGTGGTTGTTTGAGACGTAGAGCCGCTTGTCCGAATCCTTGAACTTCACGGTCCGCAGGCTGGCCGGGCCGGATTCAAGGCGCTCGTTTTCGGTGAAGACCCATCCTTCCGAGCCCACGAATTTGATGCCGTATTCCTTCGGATCCACCGTGCTGAACATGACAATGCGCGGCCCTTTGGCGAAATGATATTCAATGCGGAAACTCTCGGGCGAAGTGTAATAACCCTTATCCCGGCGCTTCACTTCCGTGGCGCTGATTTCCGTGGGCGAGGTGTCATCGCGGTCACTGCCCCACTGGGCTACATCGAGGAAGTGCGCGCCCCAGTCAGTGATATAGCCGGGAGCGTATTCGTTCACCCAGCGGAAATTGAAATGAACACGACCCGCGGTGTAGGGGGCCGCAGGCGCGGGACCCTGCCACATTTCATAGTCCAGCGACGCCGGCACCGGCTGTTCCGGTTCCAGGCCCGTGTACCCGCCGCTGATGGCGAACTTCCCGGGCACGCCTACCAGGATTTCCTTCACCTCGCCAATATAACCGTTGAGAACCCATTCGCAGGCGAGGCGAGTTTTCATTCCGGACCGCCGCCATGTGCCGCACTGGAGCACGCGCTTATATTTCTTCACCGCTTCACAAACGGCGCGTCCCTCACCGATGCTGGCGGCCAGCGGCTTCTCGGAATAGAGATCTTTTCCCGCCGCGGCGGCTGCCGTCGCGATCACGGCATGCCAGTGATCGGGCGTCGCACACATGAGCGCATCCACATCCTTCCGTGCGAGCACCTCGCGGTAGTCTTTGTACGTATCGGATTCCT
>DATAIE010000412.1:0-18176 GCA_036262875.1 Verrucomicrobiales bacterium | reverse complement strand
TCAATCTGACCGGCCAGGGCACGCAGCCGGAAATCGCTGTCTCACAGGGGAGCTCTTCTCTCGTGGACGGGGTATCGATCGTCAAATTCGGGCGCGTCAATGTGGGCTCCTCCTCCCAGCGCACGTTTACCATTCGCAATGCGGGCACCGGCACGCTCACGGGACTTGCGGCGGGTGTTTCCGGCGGTGCGTTTGTGGCAGGCAGTCTTCCGGCCACGACTCTAGTGCCCGGAGGCACCATGTCTCTGATAGTCACATTCACCCCGGGCGGTGCGTTCGACTCCTTCGGCAGCCTGCGGATTTTCAGCAATGACGTGGATGAAAGTCCATTCGATATCAACCTGACCGGCACGGGTAATGTCCCGTGGCTGGAGGTGGAGCAGCCGGCGGGTACCAGCCTGGTGAGTGAATTTTCCGTCATAGACTTTGGCACCGGGGCTCAGGGAGAATCCGCGACCCTGACGTTCGCGATCCGCAATGTGGGCACCTCGGCGCTGACGGGTCTCACCGTGGCGAAAAACGGTACCGACGCCGCGGATTTCGCTGTCACTCCGCCGGCGGTTAATTCGATTGCTCCGGACACCACCACCACATTTACCGTCACGTTCACCGCCTCAAGCCCCGGCGAACGGACGGCGGCGGTTCTTGTTTCCAGCAACGAGACTTTTTCCAACACGCCCTTTACCGTCAATCTCAAGGGAACCTCCAGCGGTCTTGGCGACACCAGCGACCCGGATGGAGACGGAATCCCCAGCCTCGTCGAATCCGCGACCGGCACGGACCCGCTGGTGTCCAATCCTCCGCCGGGCGTCCTGACAAAAAACGGTGACATTCTCGAATATACGTTTACCCGCCCCAAGTCAGTCATCGCCACCATGTCCTTCACCCTCGACTACAGCGATACCCTGGAGGGCCCGTGGAGTTCGCTGGGGGCCAACGATTTGACCCTCGTTTCGGAAGACGATGTCTCTCAGGTGGTGAAATTCGCACTGCTCGCCGGGGAGGCGGGCCGCCGCTTCGTCCGCCTTCGCGTGACCAGACTGTAGGTGCGCCGGAGGTCCGGCGCTGCGCTTATCCGGCTCATTCCATTCCCATCTTTTTCCGTTTCCGGTAAAGAGTGGCCTGATCGATCCCCAGCGTCTGGGCCGCCTCCGCGAGACTCGCCGCACGGCTGACGATGCGGCGGATATGCGCCTCCTCAAGTTGTTCGAGGCTCACGCCTGCGCCGGCAGTCACGGCGTCCTCGGCGGCAACGCCGGGCGTGCCGGAGGTTCCGTCCCTCACATCCGGGGGGAGATCCCCGGCATCGATGCGGGCTCCGGAGCAGAGGATCGTGGCGCGTTCGATGGCGTTGCGCAATTCCCGCAGATTTCCCGGCCACGGGTGACTGTTCAAGCAGCGTTTGGCGGCATCCGTAAACCCGCTGAATTTCTTACCCAGCTGTGAGCAAAAATGGGAGGCGTAGGATTCCGCAAACCGTGTCAGATCCTCCGGCCGCGAGCGCAGCGGGGGCATCTCCACGCTGATCACGTTGAGTCGGAAGAAGAGGTCCTCCCGGAAGGTTCCTTCCGCCACGCACTTCTTGAGATCCCTGTTGGTGGCGGCGATCACCCTCACATTTGCCTGGCGCATCGTCGTTTCACCCAGCCGCTCATACTCGCGCTCCTGCAGCAGGCGCAGGAGTTTTGGCTGAATTTCCAGCGGCAGTTCGCCGATTTCGTCCAGGAAAAGCGTGCCGCCTTCCGCCTGCTTCACACGGCCCCAGTGGTCTTTGATGGCACCCGTGAAGGACCCCTTCACATGGCCGAAGAGTTCGCTTTGCAGAAGCTCCTTGGAGAGACTGGGGCAACTCACCGTCACAAAGGGCTTGTCCTTCAAATGGCTGGCCTCATGCACCGCGCGCGCCACCACGCTTTTCCCCGTGCCGCTCTCCCCAAGAATGAGAACCGACGCCGGCGACTTCGCGGCTTTGAAGAGCACCTCCATGATCTCCTTCATCACCGGCGACTCAAAGTCGAACCGCGCCTCCGGTCCGCTCTGGTGGCGGATTTCCTTCACTTCCGTTTCGAGAGACTCGATCCGCTGGCCCATTTGCCGGAAGCGCATCAATCTTGCCAGCACCGTCCGGAACTGATCGCGGGTGAATGGTTTCTCCAGAAAATCCACCGATCCCCGTCTCATGGCTTCCACTGCATTCTGGACACTGCCCTGCGCCGTGAAGATGACCACCGGCACGCCGGGGGCTGTTTTGGCGATTTCCGGCAGGAGATCGAGTCCGCTCTCCGGCCCGAGATTCAGATCCAGCAGTACAGCGTCGAACTTTTCCTCTTTCAGGCGGGAAAGGGCGGTGGGGCCGTCCGTGGCGGGCTCCGCGTAATGGCCCTCATCCTCTATGAGCATGGCGGCGGCATCGCGGACGCTTTTTTCATCATCAATAATTAGAAAGTCCATGGCGTATCAGAGGGTAGTTAGGATTCGGCGCGGGGAAGACGGACGGTAAACGTGGCTCCCTGCGCGGGGGCGGTTTCCAGAGTGAGACGGCCTTTCATGGCATCCACCAGCCGTTTGACGATGCTCAGGCCCAGGCCTGTGCTCGGTTCTCCGCCGGTGGGCCGGGCGGAAAGACGCGCGTAGCGGCGGAAGATCTTTTCGCGGTCCGCGGGAGTGAAACCCGGGCCCTCGTCTGCGACGGTGCATTCCGCGGAGTGATCGTCGAGGGCTCTTACTGTGAGACTGATGGTGGTGCCGCGGGGAGAGAATTTTACGGCGTTCGAAATGAGGTTTTCGAGCACCTGATTGAGCGCCAGCGTGTCGGCGATGACATTTACCGGCGCGAGCGGAGCATACACGAAGCGCAGGCCCTTCCGCTCTGCGGACGGGCGGTACTGGCGCACGGCGAGGGTTATGGCCACGCTCAGGTCCACAGGCATGAGATTGAGCTGCTGCTTGCGTTCCAGGGCGGCATTGGCGAGGAACTCCTTCACGAAGGCGAGCATCTGCGTCGTGGAGGCGAGGATGTTGTCCACCAGCGTGCGGCTGCGGTCGTCCGGCAGATGGGAGGCGCGTTCGTGCAGCAACTGGGCACTCATCTGCATGCCGCCGAGGTGATTCTTCAAATCGTGCGTGAGCATTCCCAGCAGTTCGTCCTTGTCCTCCGCCAGCGTTTGCAACTGGTCGCGCGCGGCTTTCAGCATGAGGTGAGTGCGCACGCGGGAGAGCAGTTCCGCCCGGCTGAAGGGCTTGGTTACATAGTCCACGCCGCCTGTTTCGAGCGCGCGCACGATGAGCGTCTTATCGTCCGAAGCCGAAAGGAAAATGACGGGAATGTCCTGCCACTCCGGCCTCTCTTTGATCCGCCGGCAGGTATCGATGCCGCTGAGTCCGGGCATCAGCACGTCCAGCAGAATCAGGTTTGGCACCCTGTCCTCCAGAGCCTTGAGCGCTTCCTGTCCGTTGCCCGCGACGATCACCTCGTATCCCATGGCGGTGGTTAGCAGGTCGCCCACCAGTTGGAGGTTGGCAGGCTGGTCGTCCACGACAAGCACCGTGGGCTTTTCTACCTGAAGGCCGGAGAGGTGAGGCATGAACAAGGCGACAGAAGGAAAGGTGTCCGCCGCTAAGGCGGGAAGCCGGAGTTGGTAAAGAGACGGAAGAAAGTCTTTGTTTCTTTGAGGACAGGAAGGAAAGGCGGATTATCCGTCCTCTGTCCGGAGGGAGCCTCCGGACAGAGGGCGTGGCTCGATATCAAGGCAGCCGGGCAGATGCCATTACACCATCAGGGAACGATGGTTGTCGTCGAGGTGCGAGTGCGGGTGACGGGAATTTCGGTGCTCCGAATCGTTGTGCTCTCACGCGTCATCACCGGGGAGGGGGCCGGCACCGGGACGATGGTGTTGGTGTGAACGGGAGGTGGGGTTTTCGGTGCTTCCACCACAGTGGTGGATTTACATGAGGCGAAAAGAGCCACCAGAGGGGCGAGAATAAAGATCTTTTTCATGGTGTGGTTTGGGTTTGTATGCCGGGTGTGAACCGGGGTAAGCATGAAAAGGGTGAGTTGCACGGAACGTACCGACTTCTTTCAGCGCAATATGCGGGAAAAGACGGGCGTAACGCGGACATTCAACCACAACTTCGGGCAAAATGCACGATGCGCCATCTTTTCATGGCCTTTTCGCCAGAATCGCAATTTCCTCGTCCGCCAGAGCACGCGGATAGACGGCGAGGTGGCGGAAGGTTCCCGCAAGAAACTCCGGGCCACCCGTATAGAGGGGATTGGCACCCAGGGCGCAGGCCCTGGATTTTGTTTTAAGGGTGGCCGGGGCTTCGGCGGAAGCACAGGGATTTCCATCGAGAAAAAGAGTCAGGACGCAACCCTCCTTTACCGCCGCCAGGTGATGCCACGTGCCGGTGGAAAAAGGCACGCCTCCTGTCCCGGCGCTGCCGCCGCTGTTTTCGATGCGGGCATGGACATGGCCGTTTTGGATGACGAGGCGCAGCGGATCGTCGCCGGGGCCGCACCAGGCGCTGAAAATCTGCGCAAGGCGTTTATCCGGCAGGCTTTCCGCCTTCACACGAACCGCCACGGTGAAGTCACCCTCACCGAAATGCTCCGGAAGAGAATACTGGAGCGTCGAGGCCGCGCCGTTGAGTTTCACGCCCTTGTCTTCGGCGGTGACAGCGGTGGACTGCAGCAGACCTCCGGATTCCGGGACCGGGCTGGTCGTCATGTCGGCGCACAGTTGCGGAGGTCCGCCCTTTTTATCGGAGCCGGCGGCAACCGTGCGAAGCCAGGAGCGGTAACGGGTGCCGCTCATCCCGGCGGTTGCAAAGTCCCGCAACCGCAGAGGACCGGAAGGGGCGGCAACCTCCAGGAGGAGCCACGGATCGACGCTTGTCAGGGAAGGCGTCTGCCCGTGAGCGACCGGCGATGCCTGCAACGCGGAGGGATCGATACGGGGAATGCGGAATTCATCCATCGCGTTGTCCTGCTGGTCCCACGCGAGGAGCAAAGGTCCCCGAAAAAGGCTCACTTTGCCCGCCTGCTCGCGCTCCCCCTTTAATACGCGGAGGTCCATGGGAATCTCGAAGACGAGCGGTGAGGCATCGCTCCATTTCATCTCCGCGGTGAACCAGGGAGCAGTGGGTTTGGAATCCGGCAGCCCGGCGCCGGAGACGCTGACCTTTCCCTGAGCCCATGAGGGAATGCGAAAGCGGATGCGGACCGGTTCTTCGCTTTGGATGCGCCACTGGATGTGTCCGTCCGCCGGGTAGTTTGACTCGCACTTGAGCTTTACAGGATGGCCGGTGGATGCGGTCAGGTTTGCCTCCATGGGGCCGTGCCAGTTCACCACGAGTCCGTCATTTTCCGCCATGACGGCCCATTCGGTGAGCATGCCTGGAACGCGCGGGCCGTTGACGGAACAGCAGTTCAACTCCGGAGTTCCAGGCCGCGCCTGGAAGACGATGTCATGTGCGCTCGCTTTGCGGTCGCCGTCCATGGGCGTATTGTAGGTCCACCAGCGGCCGCCCGGGTGCTGGGCTCCAAAGGCACCATTGAGCGTCGAGCGCTCCAGTTCATCCGCGATAGCCGGATCGCCGAGGAGGCGGAGGGCATCGATGGAGAGAGCCATCCATGCCACGGTGCAGCAGGTCTCGATGGCGGTGGGAGCATAGGCATTGCCGGTGGCCTGTTCACCGCCGCTGAAGGCACCGGAGTTTCTGACATCGAACTGGCGGATGGTTCGCCAGTGACTGACGAAGGCCTCGCGGTAGCGGGCTTCACCGGTGATGCGCCACATTTCCAAAAGGGCCTGGAGATCGTGGAGGCTCTCCCAGCGCGGGCGCGGGGTTTTATAAAACGGGACGCCGGCAGCGCCGGTGCGCAGGTAGTCCCCGGCGGTTTCCCAGTCCTTTTCGATTGCTCTCACGAGCGCCAGATAACGCGGTTCTCCCGTGCGGCGGTGCAGTTCCGCCATGACGTGGCTGACAGCCATATTCATCTCCGGAGAGCCCGCATCCTGCACGCGGAGTTTGCCATCCAGATACGTCCTGCAAATCAGATCCGCGGCCCGGCGGGCAGAGGCCAGGGCGGCCTCGTCTCCGGCGAAGTCGTGCCATGCGAGGAGGCCCTGCATGATATGATAGTGGCCCCACAAATCCCACTCTCCCAGGAGCCGCCGCTCTTTGGGGAACGGCCCGAGGTAACCGTCCTCCGCCTGGGTCGCGATCAGTTCGGAAACGAACTGCGCGGTGCGGGATTTCAGTTCCGGGCGGCGGCTTTCGCGCAGCGCCTGCACGCAGGAGAGGAGATACTTCCCGGCAAACTCGCCCGCCCACGGCACCAGTTGCGGAGCCGGCTGCCGGTCCCGCAGGCGGAACATTTCGAGCATGCCCGGGTTGGATTGCGGAGCCCGCAGAAGCCACGCGTCGATGTTGGCTTCGATGCGTGCGCCGGCGGCTCCTTCGAACAGGAACTGTGCGCGGGGCAGGGATTGCAGAGCGAGCCGCCCTTTGTCGGGAAGAGGTGCGGCCACGGTGGAGCCTGCGGTCCAGAGAAGACAAAATGACAGAAAGCGTTGCATGGGAAGGCACGGAGAGGTGTCCCGCGGGAGCCCGGCTTACAACCGGGGATAAAAGGGTGGTTAATCTTGAGGCGCTGGCAGGGATCAGTGAGCAGTTGAATGAAAAAAGGATGAATTCCTGTTCATGTTTCGTTCACAAGTCTAAAGAAATGACTTGCACCCCCCCCGGGAAAAACCCGATAACGCGGCAGGCAGCGCGACCTTGAAGAATCCTTCATTAACGGCGTTGCCATTCCCTTTTTCCCTATCCAAATACGCACTGAATGAGCGAGGAACCTATCGAAGATGTTGAACATGCTGAGCACACGGAGCATGCTGAACACCCTGATGCCGGGCAGCGGGTGGCGACGCTGACCCACGTGGATGAATATTTGAAGTTTGGCCAGGAGTACGACTGCTCGGATATTCACCTCGCGACCTCGTCGCGCCCCATGTGGCGGCGGTACGGCGCGCTGCAGGAGATCTGGCCCAATGCGGACATCATTTCCGCCGCAGAGGCCGAGCGCCTGGCGATGGGCTTCCTCGGACCAAAGGAGCAGAAGCGCCTGAGGGAGCGCGGGGATGTCGATTTTGCCTATGCGACCGAACGCGGGCGTTACCGGGCCTCGGTGGTCAAACAGCGGCTCGGCTACGACATGGTCTTCCGGATCATCAACACGACGGTCCGCACCATGGAGGACCTGAAGCTTCCCAAGACGATCAAGCCGCTCACGCAGTATCACAACGGCCTCGTGCTGGTGACCGGTTCCGTGGGCTCCGGCAAGTCCACCACCCTGGCGGCGCTGATCAATGAGATCAATCACGAGCGCAACGACCACATTATCACGCTGGAGGACCCTATCGAATACGTGTTCGGATCGGCGAAGTGCCACGTGAATCAGCGCGAGGTGCATACGCACACTGAGTCGTTTGCGGCGGCGCTGCGCGGAGCGCTGCGGGAGGATCCGGACGTAATCATGGTGGGGGAAATGCGGGACCTTGAAACGATCTCCCTTGCCATCACAGCATCGGAAACCGGTCACCTTGTGCTCGGCACGCTGCACACGGGTTCTGCGTCGCGGACGCTGGACCGGGTGCTCGACGTTTTCCCCACGGACCAGCGCGATCAGATTCGCATCATGGTCAGTGAGTCCCTGCGCGGGATCATTTCCCAGCAGCTCGTGCCGCGCCGCGACGGGCACGGGCGTGTCATGGCGATGGAATTTCTGGTGAACACTCCTGCTGTGGCGAACTGCATCCGGGAGGGCAAGACCTTCATGCTGCCGGGGATCATGCAGACGGGGAAAGCCCTCGGCATGATCACCATGGACGACGCGCTCAAAGATCTCTACAACGCGGGGCTGATAACGATCGATGACTGCCTTTTCCGCGCTATCGACCAGGACCAGATGCGCCGGGACCTCAAAGCCTGAGCACCGAAACCTAACAGCCAACCTTTTCCTCACTACCGCCGGACATGGCAATCATCGACAGTTATTTCCAAAACCTGATTCAGGCCGGAGGCTCCGACCTGCACATTTCAGAAGGCCAGCCTCCGAAAATCCGGGTGCATGGCGGGATTCATCCCATTTCAGACACGATCCTCACGAATCAGCACATGGAGGAGATGATGCGCGAAATCTGCGAGCCGCGCGCATGGGAGAAGTTTCTGACCAAAGGCGACCTCGACTTCGCCTATGAGATGGATGACGACAACCGGTTCCGCTGCAACTACTTCAAGCAGAACCTGGGATTCGCCGGCGTCTTCCGGATCATTCCCACGAAGATCGCCACGCTGGAGCAACTGGGCATCCCGCCGGTGGTGAAGCGTTTTGGCGAAATGCGGAGCGGTCTGGTGCTGGTGACGGGACCGACGGGTTCCGGAAAGTCGACCACCCTCGCGGCATTGATCGACTATGTGAACAGCAACTACGCGCGTCACATCATCACCGTGGAGGAGCCGATCGAATTTGTGCACCGGAACAAGAAGTCGATCATCACGCAGCGGGAGGTGCCGATCCAGACGCCAAGTTTCGCCGACGGCCTGCGGGCGGCGCTGCGGGAGGATGCGGACATCGTGCTGGTGGGGGAAATGCGGGACCTTGAAACCATCTCGCTGGCACTGACGGCGGCGGAAACAGGACTGCTCGTCTTTGGAACCCTGCACACGAACAATGCCCGGAAAACGGTCGACCGTCTTGTGGACGTCTTCCCGTCCGATCAGCAGGCGCAGGTGCGGACCATGCTTTCCGCGTCCCTGCGCGGAGTGCTCGCGCAGCTTCTGATGAAGAAGGCGGACGGCAAGGGCCGGGTGGCGGTGAATGAGATCCTGGTGGCGACGCCGGCGGTGTCCGCCATCATCCGGGAAGGGGCGACGCAAAAACTTACGGACGTGATCACCGGCGGTGCCGCTTTGGGGATGCAGTTCATGGACCAGGCCATTTGGAAGCAGCTTCAGGATGGCAACGTGACGCCGTTCGAAGCCTACATGAAGGCCATCGACAAGAACCGCTTCAAGAAATTCCTCCCGCAGGAACTGAAGGAGCAGATGGGCGGCGAGGCCGCGAACTGAGCAGGGCCATTCAGCAAAAGGGCAGCCAGCCGTTTTCCGTCAGGAGGGCGTGCATGGGGATGTCGTGACCCTCTGCGGGCAGCGCGTCTGAAAGCTGGCATTGGAAAGCGGTGCCGCAGAGCAAGGCGGTGTCCGGGAGTGTTGTCAGGAAACGGTCGTAGTGACCGCGTCCGCGCCCGAGCCTTGAGCCATCGCGCCCAAAGCCCAGGCCAGGAACGAGAACGAGATCGATCTCCTGCGGGGGAAGGGCGGGGCAGCGTTTCGGGGCGGGCTCGCGAATTCCGTGCCCGGCTGGCTCGAGGTCCCCGGGGGAATGCACGGCACGGGCGACGATGAGGTCGTTTTCAAGAGCCGGAAAAACCAGCCGCTTTTCCGGAGCGGCCTCTATAAGGGGGATGAGATCCGGCTCATAACGGAGGGCGGCAAAGAGCATGACCGTCCCTGCCTCCCGCCACCGGTCAGAGGAGAGGAGATGCCCGCGCAGGGCCGCCGACCATGCGGTGCGCTCCTCCGGTTCCGTGGCCCGCAGCCGGTCATGGAGCCTGCGGCGGATGCCTGATTTCTCCGCATCCATCTCACTTTTTCACATCGAACTTCAGCCGGTAGAAATTCCGGGAGGCCGCGGAAACCGGAAGCTTGAACAGGAGGCGGGTAGGGGTCACTTCATTGTAGGCGCCTGGAGTGAGCAGGACATCGGTCCACGTTTCCATGGTGGGACTGCTCTGGGCGGTGACGGAGAGAAGCTGGCTCCAGTTTTCCCGCAGATCGATCGTCCAGTTGAGTGTATTGGCACCCCCCGCGAGAAAGTCGGAGATGATGGGCGGAGGGCTGTCCGGCTGGAGCGGGTCGGTGCCGAGGGCGTATTCGGCCAGATTGTCCTGTCCGTCGCCGTCGGGGTCCTGCCAGGTGTGGCTCTGGTCCGGCGCGAGATTCATAGTGGCGGCCCAGTTGTTCCATTGGTTTGATTTGCGCCGGAGAGCGGGAATGGTGGTCTCGACGTGATCCGTCCAAACCTGGTCGATCCCGATGTCTTCATAATAGAAGGCGGTATCCACGGGAGGATAGACGAGCGAAACACGGAAACCCGCGGCATGAAAGCGGCGGACGTCCTTGGGGGTGACCTTGTCAAAAAGGAGATTGATAGTGGTGACCTTTTGCCGCCGCAGGTCCAGCAGGTCGTTGGCGGTCAGCAGCTCCGGGCGGATGGAGTAGCCTTCGGGAGTGGCCGGATTGCGGAGAAACTCCGCACCGGGCAGCCGGCTGGTGTATTCCGTCGTCATATATTCCCACCATGTGAAAATGGGAACCTGATGGAGGGGAATGCCGGAGTCTTTGATGACCTGGACGACCTGGGCGGCCATGAAGGCGCCTTTGATGTCGAGGAGCAGGCGTTTGTTGTACTGCTTGGCCACGGCCAGCATCTCGGCGAGCGTGGGAATTTGTTCTCCCGCCCACTCCGGCCCGAACCATGAACCGCACTCGAAGGTCTTCAGTTGAGCGAGGGTGTAATTGTTCACGTTCCCGGGCTGGCGGGTCGTCCGGTACATCTCAAGATCGTGAAGGATGACGGGCACGGCGTCCGCGGAGAGTCTCACGTCACATTCCACGACATCGGCCCCCATTTCATAGGCCATGCGCTGGCTGGCGAGGGTATTCTCCGGAGCGAGGCTGAAGGCCCCGCGGTGGGCGATGATTTCCATGCCGGCAAATGCGGGAGACCAGTGCAACAGCCAAAGGGCAGCGGTGAACAGCAGGAGCCTGGAGGATCGCATGGGGGGATGCAGGGGATGAATGCGAGAGCGACCGTATCAGAGTTCCCGCGACGTGGGAAGGAGCAAGATGATGTCCTTTTGCTTTTTGGACTTCGTTTGAGGACCGGCGCAGGGGGCTTGACAGGCCAGGAAATGCTCTTAGTCTCCGCCCCCACCAAAACCTTTTTCATTTTAACCGTTTAATATGGCCAATATCAAGTCCGCCGAGAAGCGCGTCCGCCAGACCGCCACCCGCACCCTGCGCAACAAGTCGACGAAGACGCGCGTGAAGAATGCCCGCAAGTCGGCTCTGGAAGCAGTGAAGGCCGGCGACAAGACCGCCGGGACGAAGGTAGCAGCGCTGGCCTCCGCGGCTGACAAGGCTGCGAATAAAGGCGTGATCCACCGGAACAAAGCGAACCGCATCAAGGCGCGTATCGCCCGGGATCAGAAGAAGACGAAGTAGGGCGCGCCGGGATGCTGCCCGGCCTCTTTCGGGAAAGCGGAGAATACCGGCCGGCGGGCGGGAGGCTATTCCTCGTCCGGTCCGCCGATGAGTTTAGGGTATTCTGGCTTTGCCATGCCCGCTTCGTAGACTTCGGCGACCTCGGCGGGAACGAGGTTCTTCCATTGGGGATCGCGCTCGGCGAGCATCCGCCGGATGTCTGTGGTCCAGAATTCGAGGAGGTTGCGGTTGGCGTTGCCCGCGATGCTGACGATCCGCTGGTTTTCGGTGAGATAGGCGTAAAGGCTGCGGAGCGGATCGGGGATCTCGGCCTTGGCGACGGTGCGCATCTGGGCGGTCTCACGGTCGAGCACGGGATACACATAGAGACGGAGCTGGTGTTTGAAAAGCCGGCCAAAGTTTTCGAGGATGCCGCCGGGGAGGTCATCGTACCATTTTTCCTCGAAGAGTTTTTCGAGCACATCGAGGCTAAGAACGAGCCCCACGGGTTCCTGAGTGTAACGGCTAAGGTAAGAGCCGAGGCGGTGGAAGGCGCCGAATTTGGAAACGAGCACGTTCTTTCCCATCCTCTGGAGAGCAGTGGCGCGCTGGAGGAAGTCGGCGTGGGTGAAGGTGGAGACAGTGGAGAAGAGATTGTTGATGCTGAACTCCATCAGCTCGATCCACTGCCGGTCCGGGGCGAGGCGTTCCTTGAACTCCGTGGCCGCGCTGGAGAGCATATCCACGTGGACGAGGGTGGGAGGGTTGAAACTGCCGCGAAGGACGAGCACCGGCTTTTTGTAGAGCGTCTCGCTGGCCTGCATGACCTCGCCGGCGGAGGTGAAAAAGGCGGCGTCCGTGAGATTGCTCTCCACCAGTTGGAGGGCGACCTCGCGATTGTCGATACCCGCGAAATCCGGTCCGCTGAACTTGAGCATGTCGACTTCCATTTCCCACTCCGGCAGGTCGTCGCGAAGGGACTCGATGAAGAGCTTGAGATCGTGCCGGTGATGAAGGGCGGCGTAGACGAGGTTCACCCCCACCACCCCAAGGGCGCGCTGCTGCTCGAGATTGGTGTCATCCATCATCCTGACGTGGAGAAGGATATCGTTTGGCTCGCCCTGCGGGTGCGTCTGGAGCCGGATGCCGAGCCAGCCGTGGCACTCGGCGCCGCCTTTGTCCGAGTAGGCGCGGGCGCGCACGGTATTGCAGTAGGCGAAGAAGGTGGTGGTGGCCCCGCGTTTCGGGCCGAGCCGCTCCACGAGGATGCTGTATTCGTGGTCCAGCATGGCGGTGAGGCGTTCGCGGGAGACATACCGGGAGCACGAGCCGTAGATGGCGTCGCTCATGGTCATGTCGTAGGCGGAAATCGTCTTGGCGATCGTACCGGATGCGCCGCCGACCCGGAAAAACCACGCGGCGGTTTCCTGGCCGGCACCGATCTCGGCAAAGGTGCCGTACTTGGCGCCGTCGAGATTCAGGCACAGGGCTTTGTCGCGGGTGGAGGTGATGCGTGGTTCAGCCATGGGGCAATGTGAGGGAAGTTGGCGGATTGTCAGCCGGGAAGTGAGGAGGAGCCTCCGGAAGGGGGTGGAGTTTTACAAAATCGGGGGGAGGTTGTATTGGCAAGACGGCCCGCTGGTGGCAAACTGGCGCAGCACCCAATCCATCAACTGCAACCCACTATGGAAAACTGGCACCTCTGGACCATCGCCGGCATCCTGCTCATCATCGCAGAGATGCTGACGTTTACCTTTTTTGCGGCTGCGTTCGGCGTGGCGGCATTTGTCACGGCCTATGCCTCGACCAAAGATGTCGGCACCACGTGGGAACTGGGAATTTTTGCCATCGCCTCCGCTCTCGGAGTGCTGGCCGTGCGACCGTTGTTTTCGAAGTTTATCTACAAGCGCAGTGAGCACAAACCGGTGCTCGTGGCCGGACTGATCGGCAAATGCGGAACGGTGGTGGATGAGATCGAATCCCAGGGAGGGCACGGACGGGTGAAGACCGGAGGCGAGGAATGGCGGGCGGTGGCGACCGATCCGCGGGGAATCCCGGCGGGGACGAAGGTGCAGATTGTTTCCGTGGAGGGCGCGACGCTGACGGTGACGCCGGTGTGAGGGGAGGGAAATGACGAAATCAGAAGCCAGAAATCCGAAGGAATGACGAATGACGAAACGGCCACCCGGCACCCTTCGGGCTTCGTCATTCCTTCGGGATTCTGATTTCTGGTTTCGTCATTCCCATCTCACCTGCCGATTTCCGCTGCTCTGACGAGCCGGCTCTACCGGCTCCTTACATTCAGGCGCGCGAAGGCCCGGCCAGCGGGGGCGGGGAGTGCGGAGCGGACGACCACTTTACTGGTGCCATTGCCCTGCGGAGTCTCCGACTCGAGGGTGAAGGCGGCGGGCTGCCATGTGGTCATGTCCGCGGAGAGCTGAACTTCATAGATCACGTCGTCTGCGGCGAGATTGCGGGTGTATTCGAAAGTAATGAACCCGTCCGGTGCGACGGAGACGGTCGTGCCGCCGGGGGTGGGGGCGGCATCGCTGGTGCCGAGCGCGTATTCGAGGAAGGCGTTGAGGCCATCGCTGTCCGCATCAATGCCGGTACTGCCCGCAAAGGTGACGGCATCCGTGCCGCCTGGCGTGCCGCCTGGAAGCGCACTGCTGCGCCAGTTGACGGCGAGGCTGTGATTCGGATTGGTCTGCGGCGCGATGAGCACGAGACTGTAGCCCGCGCCGTCCGCCGCGGCGGGCCACGGGGCGGAATCGCCGTAGGAGAAGTCCTTGATGGCGATCCCGGCGGCACTGCTGAAAAGGAGGCGTTCGCCGCCATTGTCGAGCTTGGAACTGTTGAGGAAGGCCCCGGCCGCCAGGGAGGCGGCAGCGCCCGGGTAACGCGAGAGGAAGGCGAGCCGGTCGCGGGCGATGATGAGCCTGCTCCCCGGAGCGAGGGTGGCTCCGGCGGCAAAGTCATAGTCGATTCCGGCCGTGAAACGCACGCCGGTCAGACTGACCGTGGCGACACCGATGTTGGTGATCTCGATGTATTCGAACTGATCCGCATCGGTAAACCCGGCGGTGATTTCAGCCGGCGAAGGAGCGGAGGGATGATACATGATCTCCGACACCACGAGATTGGCCGCGGCGGCGGGCTCGATGGCGGTGGTGTTGTTGATGGAGATGGTGCTGGTGCCGATGACTGCGCCGGAGAAGTTAACGGCTTCGAGGACGACGTCGTGCTGGCCTGGGAGCGCAGGCACGGTGACGGTCCATGTGCTGTTGCCGGTCCAGGTAACCGTCAGGGGAGTGGTGCTGCCCTGCACGCGGATTTCCCGCACGTTCACCCAGCCGTTACCGGCCACTGTGGCGGAGCTGGAGGCTACGCTGAGGGGACTGGCGGTGGTGATGCCGAAGTTCACCTGCGGAATCTGTGCGGTGATTTGCGAAAGGACGCTGTTCGACCGCGTGGTCATGTAGGACAAGTGAGAGGACCACGGCTGGGCGGGGTCGAGCGCTGCGAAGTGCGTGGTCCACAGCGACATGTAGGTATTGTTATAGGTCGTCGTGATGATGTCCTGGAGGTGACCGAGATACATGCGGCGGCGGGCGGGCACGCTGCACAGGGTGTTGCACTGACCGTTCGCAAAAATGCTCCGGGCGGTATCGAACGAGAAGTCCATGTCGTGCGGCAGGAAGATGATGCGCCCGTCGGGCCGGGCATAGTAGATGCCGTTGTGTCCGTCACCGGCGGCGGCGTTGTCGCCCGCGCCGGAAAGCACCGCGTAGGCCATGCCGCGCAGCCAGACATCCACGTCCACGGTCGCATTCAGGTTGTTCTCGAATGTCGTGCCGGTGGTGCTGAACAGCTTGCAGTAGTTGATGATGGGCGCGTAGTTATCCGCCTCCCGGTTGATCTTGTTGAGGAAGAACCAGCGGTATTTTTCCGGATCATCACCCAGATTTGAGACGCCCACGCCGACGACATTGTCAGGCTCCGGAATCTTGGCTCCCGCGGCGGTGGCCGTGGTGGGATAGTAGACGAGCTCGTATTCGTAGATGCTGCCGTCCGAACCGTTTTCGAATTGGGTGTCGAGAAAAACATCGTCATAGCGGGCCATCTGAAGAACGGCGCTGCCGGTGAGGGCGCTGTTGGGAGCGAGAACCTTGATGAAATCATAGTAGCGGCTGATGGGACCGCCCGAGTTGGAGATCATCATATCGAAGAGGAGTTCCCGCTGGCCCGGAGCCTGACCCTCGGAACGGTCGACGGCCACACCGCCGTGGGCTCCGCGATAGAAGCCGTCGGAGGGGAAGTCGATATTGTAGCCCACGCGACCGGTTTGATTTCGTCCGCGTTCGCTGCTTTTGAGGCGGACGCCTGCGCCGTAGTAGATGTCACTTTCCCGGTCGATGATGGTGCACTCGATGCGGTCGTTGCTCATGACCTCCGTGTTGGTGTGCATGAGCGTGCGGTCGGCATTGGTGGTGATGACGCGGAAGTTGTGAAGCCCGCTGGTGGAGGCGGTATTGTCATTGACCTTGAAGAGTGCGCGCGAGTCCGGGCCGAGCGCGGGATAGAATGAGATGGCGCCGGGAACGTCGGTGCCGCGAACGTAGAACTGCACGACGGCTCCCGCCGCCTGTCCGGGAACACTGCCCTCATAGCGCCCTCCGCCCACGCTGCCCATGGCGGTGCTCTGAAACGCTCCGTCATTGACTGAATAGAAGAGGGTGAGGGCACCGATGCCGTCGGGATCGGTGGCGACGGCGGACACGGTGACGGCCTGGCTGGCGACCGGAACGGCGGGCGAGTGTTTCAATCCGGCGTAAGTGGGGCCGGCGTTGGTGACGGAGCGGGAATTCGGTGCCGACGGTGTGCCGGGATTGGCGGGACGGTCGATCACATTGACGTGCGCCATCCGATTGAAGTAGAGCCGCGTGTGCAACTGATTCGAGCCGGTGACCCAGCGGGCCCGGAAGGAGATTTGGTATTCGCGGCCGGTGGTGATGACGCTGGCGAGCGTGGTCTCGATCTGATTGTGCATGTGCTCCGTGGGGCCGGTGGCGACGATGCGCAGGATTTTGTTACCGGTATTCCCCGGCTCGGGGATGATGGCGCTGTGGCGGTGATTGCCGCGAAGACGCCATGAGGTGGTGGTGTTGAATCCGCCGTCCGTGATTTTTTGAACCGGCGTGGTGTCCGGCGTTTCGATGACGCTGATGTCGTCGATCCAGATTTCGCCCGCGCCCATCATGCCCATGTTAAACTCCGACCACTGGCCGTCCGGACCGCCATTGGCCACAGCGGTGCCGCGGTAGGTGTAGGTCTTCCAGGCGGTGCGGCTGCTCTCATCGCTGGCGGCCCATGCATTGCCCACGCTGTTGTCGGAGCGGAGATCGCGCAGTTCCATGCTGGAGCCACCGCCGTCGGCGAATTCCGGCCACTGCCCGCTGTCGTAGAAGCGGATTTCATCGACCGGATTTTTGCGGGCATCCCGGAGGACGAGATGTTCTCCGCTGCGCGAGAGCGAACCATTCCACACCCCGAGCATCCGCGCGGCGGGATAGGCGGCGGAGAAGAGCGCGGCGTCGCGCACGATGCAGGCATGCTCACCGGCGGCGAGGGTGGTGCCTTGAGCGAAGGTGAAATCGATACCGTCGCCAAAGTCCCACCCTGACAAATCCACGGGGGAGGCGCTGCGGTTGGCGACTTCCAGCCACTGGTTGTCCGAATTTCGCAGGGGCTGGCCGGGAACACCGGGAGTCAGTTGGACGCGGGCGTCGAGTTTCAGGCCAAAGACAATATCGGAACTGCCGGTGCCGTTCTGGTGGACTTCCACAGAGAGGCGGTTTTCGCCCGGCACGAGAAAGGAGGTGGGAATGACCAGAGAGTTCAGCACCGCATTGTCCACGGAGCCAGTGGCGAGGGTCTCCGGGCCAACAGCGCCTTCAGGCATGCCGAAGCGCGGCAGCTCGGAGCCGTTCAGGTAAAACACGGCGCCGTCATCGATTTCGTGCGTGATTTCCAAAGACGTTGCGGAGGCGATCTGTTGAGCTGTGACGGTGAACTCGCGCTCGAAGTAGTAAGTGACCGTGCTGGCGACATAGCCGGTGAGAGGCGTCGCGAGCGGCACCGGCAGCGCGGAGGTTTCGTTGCCGATGGGACTGGCTCCCGTCTTCCAGTTGCCCCCTGCGGCGTGGGGCGCGGAGGCCCATCCCGCGGGCAGGTCTTCATTGGCGTTGTTGTAGCGCCAGATGTCGCCGAAGGCGATCAGGGGAGTGGTTTGGAAGGTGGGAGGAATCGCCGCAACAGGAGCGATGGCGGGTGGATTGTACTGGACCTCGCTGATGACGATGCTGTCATTGAAGACGAAGGTATTCGGCGCGCCGGGAGTCGCAGCGGAAGGGTAGAGCCATTCATCGCCGCGACCGGCGGCGCGTCCGCGAAGGCGTCCGGTGAGGGTTCGGGCATCAAGGAGCGCCGCTTTGCCCGCGCTGAACAAAAAGATCTTTTCATCGTTGGCCGGACGGAAGCCCATGGTGGCCTCGTCCAGCAGGAGCACCGCACCCGGGGCGATCGTGCCGGCAGGAAGCACATACTGGCGAAGGGGATCGTTGTTGGCGGAAACAATGATCCCGGCTTGATCGATGGCAGTGGTGCCGGTGTTGGTAAGTTCCAGCCAGAAGGGATTGGTGGAATACGCCGGCACTTCGTTGAGGCGCAGCGCCGGAGGAGCGCCGGGGACCGTGCCTGCAATCTCGAGGTCCAATTCCGCTCCGAAAACGATGTCACTGTTGCCCGCGGCGAACTGGTGCACTTCGACGGAGATCCGGTTGCTGCCG
>DATAIE010000411.1:0-1958 GCA_036262875.1 Verrucomicrobiales bacterium | reverse complement strand
TACTACACCAGCTACTACACTTACTACTCGCCCACCAACGTGGACACCAAGTCCAAGCCGCGCCCCTCCGCTCAGGGTACCTCCGCCCGCCCCGCTCCGGCTCCCGCCGGCAAGGGTGCCGAAAAAGACGACTACTAATCTCCAAACCAAACCCGCCTGTATTCCATGAAAACAATCGTTTCTCTGATTCTCGCCTGCGCCGTCCTGCTTTTTGCGGGCTCCGCCGGTGCTCAACAGTCGAGGCTCAAGCCCACTGACCCGATCAACGTCGAACTGAAAGTTCCTGCGGAGGACGCGACAAACGTTACCTCGCTCTACACCGTTTCCGAGTCGGGCACCATCCGTATGCCTTATCTCGACCGTGAGATTCAGGCGGCCGGCCTCTCCACCACGGAACTCGCCCGCCGGATCGAAGCCGCCTACCGCGCGGCTCAGATCTACACGAATCCGACGATCAACGTCGTGATCAACGATCCGAGCAAATCGGCTCCGCACGTCGTGACCGTCGGCGGCGAAGTGAAAGGCGGCGGCGCTCAGGTGCCCCTGCGTGACAACATGCGCCTCTTCACCGCCATCATGAGTGCCGGCGGCTTCACTGAGTTCGCGGACGTGAGACACGTGAAGCTCATCCGCCAAAACAAGCAGAATGTTTATGACATGCGCAAGATCGACGCAGGTGGATCGAACAACCCGATCCTGATGGACGGAGACACGATCGTCGTTCCCCAGGACTGATCCTGCAGCTTGAATTGTTTTGCCCCGGAGGCAGCGCCTGATAAAACGGGCGCTGCCTCTTTCGTTTTCAGCCTATGAACCCACTGTGCCGCGCCGCCCTCGTCCTTGCTCTCCTCCCTCTCCAGCATGCTTCCTCGGAGGTTCCGGCTCCGAGGCCGTGGAATGAATATCGCACGGTGATGTGGGTTGGCGATTCCGTATGGAAGAAGCCGGGCCGTCTGCCCCTCTTCATTCAGCGGCTGAAAGAGATGGGCATCACTACCGCGATGGTTCATGGCGATGCCGATCCCAAGCCATGGGTGGAGGCCGGTTTTCCCTACTACGTCGAGAACGTCATCAACAAAGGGCTGTGTCTGAAATGGAATTCGCCGGTGTCCGACTGGGACGCGGTGGTCACAAAGTGGGCCAAAAACGGCCGCCCTGCCGCGGATCTGGTGCGGCCATATTCGCTCGATGATCCGGAGTGGCTCCAGTGGGGTACGCAGCGCATGAAGGACTTTGCCGCGAAGCACAAAGGAAACCACCCCCTCGCGACGGACATCCGGGATGAACTCTCCACCACGATGTCTGCGAATCCCTTCGATTACGATTTTTCGGATCATACTTTGAAGGCCTTCCGGACATGGCTGCAGGCACGGTATCCCTCGCTGGAGGCCCTGAATGCCGGGTGGGAAACGAAGTTCACTTCATGGGACGAGGTGAAGCCTTTCACCACCGACCAGATCAAAAATCGCATGTCCAGCGGCGATGCGCTGCCCCGCGGCAACCCCGACTGGCAGGCCCTCCGGCAGTTGAAGTTCCCGCCGGCCGCTGCGCCGGCAAAACCAACCGCGCTGAATTTCTCGCCATGGGCTGACTTCCGCACTTACATGGATCTCTCCCTGTCCCGTGCACTTGGCGCTTTTCGCGATGCCTCGCGCTCGGTCGATTCCGATACGCCCGTCGGCATCGAGGGCACGCAGATGCCGCATGCCTTCGGAGGATACGACCTCTGGCAGCTTTCCCAGGCGCTGGACTGGGTGGAGCCTTACGACATTTGCAACTCACGCGAAATTTTCGGCAGCTTCATGCCGGGCAAGCCCATCGTCACCACCGTCGGTGAGAAGGATGCCCGTGCCGCTCAGCGGCGTCTTTGGCATTTGCTCCTTCTGGGGGACCGCGGCTGTATCATCTGGTGGAGCGAAGACTGCATCGACTGGAGCAGGGACGACTGCCCCCTCACC
>DATAIE010000410.1:0-4612 GCA_036262875.1 Verrucomicrobiales bacterium | reverse complement strand
CCAGCAGTTCCAGTTGGATCAGGAAGTCTGTGGAGGTGAGCAGATAATTGAGCCCATGGATGGCGAGGACATTATCTCCGCTGCGCAAAAGCGCCTGAGGATTCGGGATCGTAAATTCCGTGAACAGGACGGCGGTGCTGTCGACAGTATTGGATGTGGCCCCGCTGTTCCACAGAAGCGTCGCGGGCTCCTTGATGGAAGCCGGGAGTTTCGTCCCGTTGAGCCATGCGACCATCCCGTCATCACAGCGCACGCGCAGCTTCAGGAAGGTGAGCGGCGCGATGCGCTCCGGCGTCACGGAAAAGTGAAAGCGCAGATAGCAGGACTGTATGACCCCTTTCATCCGCCGCTCCGGCGGAGGAGACTCCAGATTGAAGCCGATATAGGGATCGTAAGCCGTAGTGTCATCAAACCCCACGCCTTGAATACCCGACCACCACGCGGAGTCATCAAAAGCGCTGCCGTCACGCCACACCGTCCCGATATCCTGCGTGGGCAAAATCACTTTCACCGGATGATCGAGCGGGATGAACGTCTCAGAGATGATTTGCTGGCCGGTAGTGACATCGAAAATCCGCGGGTCGCTGCCGTCGGTCGTATAATAAATGACGGCGCCGGGTTTGCTGAGGGACGGCGAGGTGAGGTTTACCTGGAATCCGGAAGGCACGGGGCCGCCGGCGGTGTTCGCCACGGGCGGGCGGGTGAACTGGCTGTCCATCCAGTCAAGGCGACTGGTGAACCATGAGCGCAGGTTGGCCACTTCACCGGACCATCCGCCAAACCGGGGAGGCTTATCGCTCCATCTCACGAAATTCCGGGCGGCGGCCTCCGCGAGTTCCGCAGCCTGCGCATCCACCGCGGCCAGCACACGGGCATTGCTGAGCGGCCCGCGGCGCATTTCATCGTATCGATCGATCCAGTGCTGCCAGAAATTCTCGTCGCGAAACAGGTCCGCATACCATGTGTAGCGGAAAAAATCCGTTCCGAGATCACCGGTTTCCCCGCGCCAGGTATTGAAGTTGTTGTCGCGCGCATCGACAGATTCCAGCGAACGGTCGAAATCCCACAGCGGACCGGCGCTCAATCGGCCCAGCCTGTCTTTGAAAAGATAGGCGCTGAGCCGCAGGGCGTCCACATTCTTGGCCGCCACATTCAGGATATGGTGGTCGATGAAAGTGGAGGGATCGATCCATTTCGCATAGCCGGTGACAGGGTCGAAAAAGTCGGACGCTCCGAGAGCGCTCCGGAAGCTATTGAGATACGACGTCAGCCATGCCTTTTGGGAGGCCGTGATTTTCGGTTCGTCGGGATCGACGAAAAAGAGGGTCTGCCCCCCCGCAGTGATGCCGGTTTCGCCGGGGTCGGCCCGGTCAATTTTCAAGAGGTAGCCACCGGTGACGGCGGCCCCGGAATTGTCGAGGGGGTTGAGTTCCGTGACATCGATCCGGTCGGCGCTGCGTTTGATCTTTTCTGTCAGGGTATAGACCCCGAAGTAATCCGCCGCAGACACCGCACCGCCGTCCGTGTTGATATACAACTCCACCTGACGCGTGCGCGGCGCATAGCGTCCGGCCTGCCGGCTGAGGTCATACATGAGTGGATTGCGAATGAGCGAGCGGTCGTATTCGTAAGGCGCGGTGAGTATCCAGTCCGAGTCCGCGGGCAGGCCCAGCAGGAAAAAATCCCGGTCTCCTCCGGTTTCGTTGCGCGCCTCCACGGAGAGTGAAAACTTATTCGCCATCGCCGTGGAACTGCCCCGGACCTTGATCGACGCGGCAGTCGAAACGACAGGCGCCGAGGTAAGCGTGGTGCGCCCATTTCCTCCGCCGGGCTCAAAGACCATCCACGCAGCATCCATGCTGATATCCGGCTGGGGAGTGCCGCCGTTGAAATTGTCGATGATCATCAACGGCAGATTCGAGTCGAGCGGCACCGCATTGGGGGCGAGTTGCAGATAGACAGCGCCGCGGACCAGGCTCATCGCCATGCCTGGTGCGACTGCGACAGCACGAAGCCGGGTGGTGGTGCTGATGGTGACGGGCCCGGCATATGCAGTGGACGCCGTCGTGGGCAGCGAGCCGTCCGTCGTATAGAAAATCTGCGCGTCCTGCTGCGGGGAACTCACCGCAACGGTAAAAGCATTCGTAAACGTGCGTCCGCCCACACTGATCACCGGCGGATCGCTCGCACGGGAGCTGGCCAGGTTTCCACTGCCGGGGGTGGGCGTGTAAAAGTAGGCAAAGCCAGGAGCCCCGCCGGCAATACGGCCCCATGAAACGTCCGCCACCTGCGGAGGAAAAGCCGGAGCGATCTCATCCACAACCTGCCCCGCGGCATTGGTGAGAGCAAGATATTCCCCTTCCGCGGAGAGCGAGAAATCCGTATGCAACAAAGAGCCCGGGTCACTCCGGTCCTTGCCGGAGGCGAAAAGAACAAGGTAGCCGCCGGCGGGGATCACGACGGCGGGAAATTCCCAGCGGGTGAGCCGCAGCGGATCGTCCGTAAGATGCCAGTGGTGCAGGTCGACGGGCTGAGAGCCGTCGTTATGCAGTTCGATCCAATCGGTGTGCGCCCCGTTTTCATCCGTAATGCCCGTTTTGTTGGCAGCGACGATTTCCGACAGCACCACGGCGGCGCCGGCTTTCGTCATGAAGACAAAAGTCCATGCTGCCGCGAACAGGCACCGCATAGCCTTAATCATTGTTCTGAGAGATGAGGGGGGGAGGACCAGGGAAGAACATGGTAATAGAGCCACACCGGCTGACAAGCCTTGCTTTCCTCATGCACCCTTCACTGCTCGGGCCTGGCGGACAAAAAAATGAGGTTTCAAACGGTCCTTTCCTTTTGCAAAAGCGGCTGCTACGATCTCCCCGCGAATCGCCCCCTTTTCTGAAAACACCATGAAACACCTCCTCCCCACCCTCGCTGCCTGGATCGCGATGACGATGTCCGCGTCCGCCGCGTACCTTATTTTTCCTGACGGCGATCCCGGACTGAAGGGAGATACCAAGGCCGCTCACGAGGCCTACAAGAAGGGGGACTACGCGGAGGCCCTGAGGATGTTCAAAGCGGAAGCCGCCCGGGGCGACAAGGACGCCCAGTTCGCAATGGGACGGCTTTACGAAGAGGGCCGCGCCGTGGAGGGCTCGGTATCGATGGCAGAGAACTGGTACCGCAAGGCCGCCCAGCAGGGTCACGCCTCCGCCCAGTTCAATCTGGCCGTATTACTGCTGAATACACCGGGCCGCGCGGTGGAGGGAATCGAGTGGGTGCGGAAAGCGGCGGATGCCGGCTCCGCCCGCGCGATGCTGACGCTGGGCTCCATGGCCATCTCGGGCACCGGCATGGAAAAGAACACCACTGAAGCGAAGAAGTGGCTGGAGAAAGCCGCCGGCGCCGGCGAGCCGGAGGGATATGATGCGCTGGGGCAGATGTATGAGGCCGGCGAAGGGGCCGAAAAGAGCGCCGCGAAGGCGGTGGAAATGTACGAAAGCGCGGCGCGCCGTGACTTTGTGAAATCGATGCTCCGGCTGGGCCTCATGTATCTCAACGGCATGGGAGTCGAAAAAGACGGTGCCAAAGCCGTGGAATGGTTCACCCGCGCAGCGGAGAAAGGCTCCATCGATGCCATGCGCGGACTCGGTCAAATGTATGAAACCGGCAGCGGCGTCGCCAAAAAACCGGCGGACGCCGTCACCTGGTACAAAAAAGCGGCGGAATCGGGAGACCCCGCCAGTTGCACACGGCTCGGCGATCTTTATGCGGAAGGCACCGGTGTGACCCAGGATGAGAAGAAGGCCATGGAATGGTATCTGAAAGCCGCGGAGAAAGGCGGAGCCGCCGCGATGTATGCCATCAGCGGTCTCTACGACAAAGGGCGCGGGGTGACGGCAAGTCCGCAGGAATCCGTCAAATGGAGCGTCAAGGCCGCGCTCAACGGTCTGCCGCTCGCTCAGCGCGAAATGGGCAAACGCTACCGCACGGGCAAGGATGTGTATAAGGACACCATCGTGGCGCAGTCGTGGTTCACCCGGGCATTTCTCGCCGGCGATGCGGAGTCCGCGCTCACCGTAGCGGACATGCTGATCACCGGAGAGGGCGGCCTGCCGCCCGACCCCAAGTCTGCGAAATCCATCCTCACCCGCGCAGCCGAGCTCGGAATGGTGGACGCTCAGTTGAAGCTGGCCGAATATCACGAAAAGGGCCTTGATGGCCGTCCCGACTTGATTCGCGCCTACGCGCTCGCGCTGGCCACGGGGGACAATGAGAACGGCAAGAAGATGCGTGAGGCCCTCGAAAAGAAGATGTCCAAAGAACAGGTCGAACAGGGGAAGAAGGAATACGACCGGCTCAAGGCCGCCCCTGCCCCGGCCAAAGAGGGGGACAAGGCGGCACCCGCAAAGAAGAATCCCTAAAGCGCTGCCGGCTCACGGCTCTTTCCGGGCTTCGGTCATTGCCTGCTGAAGTTCTTTCGCGGCGAGCCGGAAGATATCGTTGTGTTTTCCGGCGGGAACCACCTTGAGATTGACGACTCCTTTGAATTCCCTCTCGAGCGTCTGGCTCATGGTGACGGGGATGACGTTGTCGGCTTCGCCGTGGAAAATCCACGCGT
>DATAIE010000409.1:0-4449 GCA_036262875.1 Verrucomicrobiales bacterium | reverse complement strand
GGGCGGCGGGGCCACTCGGATTCCGGGGCTTCCTTCGCTTCCTTCAGAGCTTTGTAGAAACGGCGGTGGAAGGGCGGCGGATAGCGCTCCGGCAGCACGGCATCCCGGCCCTCCTGCATGCCGGCGGCAAAGGCGATGAGTTCCGCATTGCCGATGATCTTGAAGGTGGGGCGGTCGATGCGCTCCGCCTCGCGGTCGCGCCAGCGCCAGAAGGCGCGAAGATAATGCAGGCCACAGGGCTTGAGGGCTCCACTGCCGGTGATGCGCCACTGCTCCTCGGGATCGGGGGCCGGACGGTTCAACACCGACTGGCGGGCATCCGCGCAGCTTTCGAGAAACCAGCCCTCCCGTCCCAAATCGCGGAGCCTGGCAAGGAATCCGTCCGCCAGGGGCAGGATGTAGTGCACGTCGTTGAGGGCATACTCGATCATCTTTTCCGTGAGCGGCCGTTTGCCCCAGTCGGCGCGCTGGGACTGCTTCGAGAGGGCGACGCCAAACTTGCTCTCCACCAGGTGGGCGAGGCCAAACTGACGTTCCCCGGCAAGCCGGGCGGCCACCTGCGTATCGTAGAGGCGCTCAGGGATGTGGTTGAACGTGCGCTTCATCAGCGTCATGTCCAGGTCTGCCCCGTGGACCCAGATTTCCGAGCGGTCGAGGTATTCCACCAGCGGACTGAGGTCCGGGATGCCGAGCGGATCGATCAGGGCCTTCTTATCCCCCACGCCCATCTGGATGAGACAGAGCTTCTCCCGGTAGGAATGGAGGGAATCCGCCTCGGTATCGAGAGCCACCCGCACGCCATCACCCTGGGGCAGGCGGGAGAGCCATTCCTGGAGGGCTTCGGGGGTGGCAAGGTAGTGATCCTTAACGGCGATATCGGGCACTTCGATGGAGGGAAAAGAGAGGATATTACAGGCGGAGACCGGTCAGAAGCAACTCGGCATTCGAACCGGTGGCTTTGATGCTCCGGATGAGCACCTCCATGGCCTCACCCGCGGGAAGCTGCGCCATTTGTTTGCGGATGGCGCCGATGCGGCGGAATTCGTCGGGGTGATACAGCAGGTCGTCCTTTCGGGTGCCGGACTTCTGGACGTGGATGGCCGGGTAGATGCGGCGCTCGACGAGTTCGCGGTCGAGCTGGATTTCCAGGTTCCCGGTGCCCTTGAACTCCTCGAAAATGACATCGTCCATCTTGCTGTCCGTCTCGATGAGGGCGGTGGCGAGGATGGTGAGGCTGCCGCCCTCTTCACATTTCCGGGCGGAACCGAAGAATTTGCGCACCTTTTGGAGGGCTTCGTGGTCCACACCCCCGGAGCCGGAAGCGCTCTTGCCGCCGTGCATGCTGTTATAGCCGCGGGCCAGACGGGTGAGGCTGTCGAGGAGGATAACGACGTCCCGCTTGTGCTCCACGAGGCGCTTGCTGCGTTCCAGGATCAGCTCCGCCACCTGGATGTGCCGGGAGGCGGGTTCGTCAAACGTGGAGGAAAACACCTGGCAGCCCACGCTTTCCACGAAGTCCGTGACTTCCTCCGGACGCTCGTTGATGAGCAGGACGATGAGCTCGATCTCCGGGTGGTTTTCCTTGATGGAGGCCGCGATGTCCTTCAAAAGCACCGTCTTGCCGCCCCGGGGAGGCGCACAGATGAGGCCGCGCTGGCCCTTGCCGAGCGGGGCCACGATGTCCACCACGCGGGGACCGACGGACTTCGTTTTCCGGTTTTCCAGAATGATGCGGTCCGTCGGGAAAAGAGCGGTGAGCTTGTCAAAAAAGGTGGGCGGCTGCCACTCTTCGCCGGGCTGGCCCTCGATGGTCAGAACCGTTTCCGCACAGATGAACTTCTCGCGGGCATCCCGGGGAGCACGGGCGGCCACTCTCAGATAAAGGCCCGGGCGCAGATTGTAGCGGCGAACGACCGAGGGGGAGAGAAAGACATCGTCCGGGAAGGGGGCGAAGCTGTATTTCGGGTTCCGCAGGATGCCAAAGCCCTCCCGGGTGATTTCCAGAATGCCGTGCGCCTGGATCACGCTCCCCTGGCGGCCATAGTGGCACAGAATTTCAAAAACGAGCTGGTGCTTTGACCTCACTCCCCCCACGCGCAGACCGAGGGAAGTTCCGAGGTCGTAGAGTTCCTTCACGGTCTGGAGTTGGTAATCATTCAGCACCACGACCTCCGGCACCGGCACGGCGGGCGTCTCGGGAACGGGTGCTTCGGCAGCGGGCGGATTCGCGGACTCTCCAGCCTCCTTTCGCGGCGCATCAGGTGCGGCGGCCTCCGGCGCGGGGTCCGGGGAGGGGGTCAGGAGCTGCTCTTGTTCTTCAACCATAATAAAAAGTGTTCGGTTTGGCGTCTCAGGGACTCGGGTACGCCGCCATTCCACAGAACTGTGTCAGCGCGGTCCATCTTCTCCGCAACGGGAAGCTGGGCTGCAAGGATACGTTCCGCAAGGTCCGGGGCGAACCCGTTCCGGGCCATGAGGCGGGATCGCTGGGTGACAGGACCGCAGGCGACGACCACATCCCAATCCCGCTGGAGCGGAAAATTGGATTCGTAGAGCAACGGCACATCGGCAAGAAAATAAGCCGCAGCCCCGGAAGCGCGGGCCTGCTGCTGTGAGGCGTGGCAGGCGGCGCGAACCAGCGGATGCAGGATGCCTTCGAGGGTTTTCCTGCGGTCCGGATGCTCGAATACAAGTTCCCGCAACCGGCCGCGATTCAGAGTTCCGTCAGCACTGGTGAGGTCTTGTCCCAGAGACGCCGCCACCGTCGCGACAACCTCCGGCTTTGTCAACAAGTCATGCACCACCCCGTCCGAGTCAAAAAGACACGTCGAAGGAGCCAGTTCACAAAAGAGCCGGGCAAACGTTGACTTCCCCGTGGCGATGCCGCCGGTAAGGGCAAGGGTGAGCATGGGGGAGGGTAAGGCGGCGAAGCGGGGACGTCAAAGTTCAAGAAAGGTGAATATTTGGTGAAGGCAAAGAATCCTCGCGGAATGAGCGAAGCCAGAATTCCGAAATCCGAAGGAATGACGAACCCCGTCCCGTTGCCTCTCATCTGGACAAACGCTGGCAGGGACCCGGCAGGGCCTCGGCCTGCCACGGGTCCGCAGAACAGCGGGAGAAAAGACAGGTCGCTTAATCCCGGCGGCAACCTTTTCCTGGGAGTAACTCAGGGTCCTTTTTTTCCCGGCGGTGCCGAAGACTTGCCAACAGTTCATCGCAAGCGACGTCGAATCCCCTGTAACAAGTCCTGATCGTGGCAACGGCGATAACGCACCATGGGACCGCCAGAAAAATGTAAAAGGCAAGAGCGCCCCCCGGGCTGGAGGTGAGCCACCGGCTCTCAAGAACGGTGTCCTTGCAATAACTAATAAGTAAAAGCACCAATGACATCAAGGCGGTGAGAAGGAACCGGTCTGCTGACTCAAGTATACGCGGTTGAATGATGTGCTCCCGCACCTGGGATTTGAAGTTGTAGCACACGCCGGCGAGCGTGGCGGCGATCCCAAACGCCGTTAAACAGAACGCATAGAGCTCCGAAGGCTTCCTGACGAAAAAAAAGGAAAGAACGAGCACCACCGTTACGATCCAATAGAGCGGCGAAACAAAATACCGGCTTGTGACAGATAACAGAATCGAAAACTTCGTTCTCATGCAATCGATTTACTGCCCGGCATGGATAGAAATGCGAGTAGATTAGTTCACCACTATTGTATTCCCGGGGATCCTGAAAGACGGCCCACAGTCCGCCGGATAAGTTACTACCGCATACGAGCGGTAGTGTCCCGCATTCCGGACAACCTCAACGCGCTCTGCCCCTGCCCTACCAGTTCCGCAGATTCTTATCCCGCTGTTCCTGGTATTTCTGGCCACGGCTATATTTGGCCTGGGCTTCGCGGTATTTTTCCTGCTCTTTCACTTTGGCGAGCATGGATTCGAAGGATTCCTGGGGCTCCTGAGACTGATTTTGGTTTTGATTCTGTTGCTGCTGTTGCTGCTGGCTTTGTTGGGCCATCTCTTTTTGCAGACGGGCCATCGCTTCCTTTACTTCCTTTTGGCCCTGCTGGGCGGCCTGGTTGCCGGGCTGTTTTTGCTGGGCTTCGGCGTAGCTTTGTTCGGCCTGCTCGTAGTTTTCCATGGCCTCCTGGTTTTGCCCCTGCTGCTCGGACCGTTCGCCGCGTTTCTGTTCCTGCTGGCCGGCTTTGGTGAGGGCTTCGGGAAGCAACGCTTCCGCCTTGTCGATGCGCGGCTGGATTTCCGTATTCTGCGGATCGAGCGCCTTGGCGGCTTCGAAGTTCTCCAGCGCCTGCTGTAGATTCTGGGCGGCTTCCTGCGGGCGGCGTTCCAGTTGCTGCTCCCCGCGCTCCAACTGCTGGTCGCCCGCGGCAAGGTGGAGTTGCTCCATGGCTTCGCGCACTTCCTTCTCGCCCGCCTTGGCGTCCGCGTGGTCGG
>DATAIE010000408.1:0-5853 GCA_036262875.1 Verrucomicrobiales bacterium | reverse complement strand
CGGCGGCCTCCAGCAGAGAGACCATGGCCCGATGCGACACCGCGTCCGAGGCGTCGATCCGCAGGAGTTCTTCAAAAAGCCGGCGGGCCCCTTCCATATCTCCCGTGAGGCGCAGGCACTGGCCGAGCTTCCGGCGCACCGCGAGATTGCCGGGCTGGAGAGAGGTGACCTTTTGATAGCAGGCGACCGCTTTTTCCTGAGCCGGCAGCCGGGCGTAAAAGTCACCCGCCTCCTCCCAAACGGAGGGATCGGCGGCACCGAGGACGATGGCTTTTTCCATGCATCCCGTGACGATGGCAGTGTGCGCCGCGCGGGTATCCGGATCATCGAGCGGGAAAGCCTCGCGGGCGACGGGTGTCATGGCGAGCCAGAAGCGGGGATCCTGGCTGTCCCGGGCGAGCGTTTGGCGCACGGCGGCCTGGGCTTCGTCGCGGCGCTGATCGCCCACGTGCATTCGGACCGCCAGCCGGCAAAGGCCCGGAGACCCCGGGAATTTCGCGGTCGCCTTGCGGACAAACGAAAGAACCGCGGCGTGTGACTGCGCATCCGGTCCCTGATGATCGATCAAAAAACGGGTGAGGGCGAAGAGCGGCCCTTCGTCGTCAGGGTGGCGTTTGACGGTTTCCTCCAGCAGACGGCGGGCTTCCTCCGGCTGACCGGCGGAGACCGCCAGGGAGGCCGTGCGGCCGGCGAGCGTGCTGTCGCCGGGATCGAGCGCCATGGCTTCCCTTAAGAGCGGGAGCGCTTCTTCCGGCCCCTCCTCTCTGAGGATGCGGGATGCTTTGAGATAGAGGGCCAGCGACTTTGCCTTTTGCCCTCCGGCGGGAAGCAGCGCGCGGTCTTTTTGAATCGTTTCCTCCGGCCAGAGACCGGCATCCTGAGCATCAACGGAAACGGGCAGCAGACAGACCGCCTTCAGGGCACAAAGAAGGGCGGGCAGGATGGACCTGCCCGCCTGAAATTTTCCCGTTACGGGCGGACACCGGAGCTCGTAGAGAGGCTCGCAAGGAGGTGTCCCGGCTTTCATAAGCCCGAAGCTGCGGCCTCAGGACTTATAGCGCAAACGCTTCTTGTGGCGGTTCGCCCGCATGCGTTTCTTGCGCTTATGCTTGTTGATCTTCGTTTTCCGTCTCTTTTTGAGAGAGCCCATAGTAATGTGTTGTCGTAGTTGAAATGAAGCCGCCGTCCTTTACCAAGGGCGGGGGCGGGGGAGCGGATCGTAGGTGCGTGCCTTTTTTTTGCAAACGAAATTCAGGGGCGGCAAAAGAGGCAAAAAATTCGCCGCCGCCCGGGCTCTACCGGCCTTTTCCGTTGAGCTGTTGGAGAGTCTGCCCGCGCAGCTTTGGGTCTCTGATCGTTTTTCCCCACTGCTCTGCTGCGGAGGGATCGATCGTTACGAGAGAAGCGGCATAAGCTGCCGCGGTCTGGTCGTAGACGGGGGCATCCGTGTGACTCTTAAGCCATAAACCGGGTCCGTTGGGGTCGCTGGTCACCCACCCGCTGACGGTGGCCTCTATCTGACGAAACTGCCCGGTCGCGGGATCCGGGCCGATGGCATCGATGAAATTCATCCTGTCGTCAGGTGTTTTGGAAAGAGCCATCAATGAAGAGATCGCGTTCGGGCTGAGACAGGCGGCAGCGTCGGTGTTCGCGCGCACGAGCGCAGTTGCGGCCTCGAAGTTCCCGCCGCGGGAATAGGCCTCCATGGTCGTATTCCAGGCACCGGTTTTGAAGGCCTTGTCTGCGCGTGCATCGTCCCGTAAAACGCGGAGCCACTCAGCGGTCGACTCTTCACCGCCCGCGTGCCAAACCGTCCAGAGCATCTCATAGGCCACGTCCTTTGAGCGCGCGGGATCGCTTTCGGGAGCCGAGAGCACGTGAGCCGTCGCCGCGTGGAAATCGCGTTCCGCCCAGCCTTTCATGGCGCCGCGGATTGCGCTGTTTGCAAACGGGGAACCGGCATGGCCCGCTACCCATGCAAGCGCGGCCTGCGGGTCAGTGGCGGCCCACCCCTGCGCCACCTGATAACGGAGTTGGCCGTCTTTCAGTTCCGGATGCGCTTCAAGAAAAGCGAAACCGCCTGCGCCATCCAGGATACCCCAGCGGTTCCAGAAAGCGCGGGCTTCGTCAGGATAAGAACGTCCATGAAGTTTTGCCTCCAGGAACATTTGCGCGACTCCCTCCATGTCTTCGGGACGAAGAGATTGCAGACCCTGCAGCCACGCCGGCAATCTTGTAATGGTGCTGGGATCGGCGAGGGTGCTGCGCATTTTCGCCAGGAGGACCTTGCCGGAAGGATCCTGGCCCGGCTTTGATTCCGCAGCGCTGCCGGCCGGACGATCATTCGAACGTCCAGCCGCGGTGCCTTCGACAGGTTTGAGCCTTCCGTTTTTGACAACGGTTCCCGCTTTGTCGTCATTGCTCCCGGGAAAGAGGCGTCCCAGCCAAAAGGCGAGGGCCAGGGAAACAATCCAAACCGCGGGGACGACGATTCGCTTCATTCCTTCCGTTAGCAGAAGGGCGCGGGAAGGGAAGCTTCTTTTGGATCCGTGTTACCTGCGGCGGCGGACGGCGAGACCGAGAGCTGTCAGCCCGCCGAGAAGGAGCGCGGAAGGCTCCGGTGCCGGCAGAGCGTCGAAGCTGACACCCTGGAACGTGGCGTAGACACCCCCGGGGGCGGGCGTGGGATAGGTGGTGGAGAGGCGGATGGTGTCGCCGTTTTGCACGCCGGTGAGGTTGAAGAAGAGACCATCCATGGTCGTGACACCGGCGGTGCCGGTGCCATTCGGGGTGAGGCCGATGGTGGCTGATCCGAGGGAAGTGACTCCGCGGAAGTGCTCCATGGTATAGGAGATGCCGGTGAAGATCGGGCCGTCGAGGCCATCCACGATCCAGCCTACACGGACACCAAATGGAATCGTAGAGGCGTCCGGGATCGAATAAGTGATCACATTGCTGAGGTCATTGCCCGTGGTGGTTAGCATGGTGGCCGAGCCGCCCGCGCCGTTGTCCACGCTGTCGTACCCGCCAAAAGGACCGACAACCTGATTGCCCGCACCAATGGAGATGAAACCGATGTGGGGAGCGTTATGGTTTTCGACGCCGACATGTTCACCGGCCCACGTCCCGTAGCGGTTGTCGCCATCCGGATCGAGGGTTTTGACAACGGAAGTGGTGGCCCAGCGTGAGAGCTGAGTGCCGGCGTCATCGGTGATGGTGCCCGCAATCGAGACGGCTGCCCGGGCGGTGCCTCCGAGGGCAAATGGAAGAGTGGCGAGAGCAAGGAGAGCCGCGGAACGATGACTGGTGAATTTCATAAAGCAGGATGAATGAGAGGGACTGATGTCCGGGATTAACTGTTTTTCGGATGGTGACGGGCGGCTCCGAAACGAACAAGACTATTCACCCTGCCCAAATCCCCGGATTACCGACGATATTCCACTACGGCCGCTCTGCGAAGCGTCCGGAGGATGGCGGGCTCCGTATTCTCACGGCGCGGGGGAGCGATGGACGATAAAAGGGCAATCACCCCTTGCGCGGTGTGGGGCACCTGCCATCCATCCCCGCTCCCCTCGACACCGAAATGAGCGACTTTATCAAGCACGAGTGCGGCGTGGCCTTCGTCCGGCTGCGCAAACCGCTGCAACACTTCGCGGACAAATATCAAAATCCGCTCTGGGGCTTCAACAAGCTCTTCCTGCTGATGGAAAAGCAGCACAACCGGGGGCACGACGGCGTGGGAATCGGCTGCACGAAGCTGCATATGCCGCTGGGGCAGCCCTACAGTTTCCGGGTGCGCTCGGCCCGCACGGATTCGCTGGGCAGCGTGTTCCGGGCTCAGATGGCGCAGTATGAACAGCACGTCCGGAAGGGCCGCATCTCGCCGAAAGACGGAGAAAGCGTGAAGCGGCATTTCGAGTTCGGCGGCGAGCTGTTGATGGGGCACCTCCGCTACGGCACCAGCGGAGAGTTCAACACGGGGTCCTGCCATCCCTACCTGCGGCGCAGCAACTGGCCGACGAAAAGCCTCATGGTGCTGGGGAACTTCAACATGACGAACACCCGCGAGCTGAACCAGCTTATGGTGGATCGCGGGCAGCACCCTGTCTTCGGCACAGACACGCAGACCGTGCTGGAGGAGATCGGTTTTCACCTCGACGATTTGCACACGGACATTTACCGCGAGATGCGCGATGCCGGCGTCGCTGGCAGGGAAATCCCCGAAAAGATCAGCGAAAAGCTCGATGTGGGCGAAGTGATCCGCCGCAGCGCGTGTCACTGGGACGGGGGCTTCACCATTATCGGACAGATCGGAAACGGGGATGCCTTTGTGCTACGGGACCCGAGAGGCATCCGGCCCTGCTTTTACTACCAGTCGGATGAAGTGATCGCGTTCGCCAGTGAACGGGTGCCGCTTATGACGGTCTTCGATGCGGCGCAGGAGGAAATCCGGGAGGTGGAGGCGGGGACGGTCGTGGTGGTGAAGAGCAACGGTGAGATTCTCGTGGAGCGGTATGCGGAGCCGGCGCGGTTTTCGCCATGTTCGTTCGAGCGTATTTATTTTTCCCGGGGCAACGACCCTGACATTTACAACGAGCGGAAGGCACTGGGCGCGGCGCTGGTTCCTCAAATCGTGAAAGCGATCGACAACGATCTGGGACGCGCGGTGTTCAGTTTCATTCCCAACACAGCGGAAATCGCCTACCAGGGGATGATGTACGGCCTGCGTGAGCACCGCCGGGCAGAGGTGAAAAGCGCCATCATGCAGGCTGCTGCTGCGGGCACTCTCACCGAGGATCTTGTGGATGATCTCATCCTGCGAAACTGGCCCCGCGGTGAAAAGATTGCGCACAAGGACATCAAGCTGCGCACCTTCATCAGTCAGGAAAGCAGCCGCCAGCAACTGGCGAGTCACGTGTATGACGTCACCTACGGAAAGGTGAATCCGGACGATTCCCTGGTGGTGATCGATGACTCGATCGTGCGCGGCACCACGCTCAAACTGAGCATCCTGAAAATGCTGACACGCACGAATCCGAAGCGCATCGTGGTGTGCAGCACCGCGCCGCAGATTCGTTATCCGGACTGCTACGGGATCGATATGTCGGAGATCGGAAAGTTCATCGCTTTCCAGGCCGCCATGGATTTGCTGAAGTCCACGGGCCGGCAGAATGTAATCGATGAAGTTTACCGCGCGGCGAAGGCGGAACTGACAAAACCCGCGGCGGAGCAGATCAATGCGGTGAAGGGAATCTACGAGCCGTTCACCGATGCGCAGATCAGCAGCCGCATCAGCGAATTCGTCTACCCGGAATGCGACTGGCGCGGCGAACTCATCGTCATCTTCCAAAGCGTGGAGAACCTGCACGCCTCGATCTCACAGGAATGCGGAGACTGGTACTTCACAGGGAACTATCCCACGCCGGGAGGCTACTCTGTTTGCAACCAGTCCTTCGTCCATTACATCGAAAACCGCACCGGCCGGGCGTATGATGTTTAGGGTGGAATAGGATGGCTTCGAAGAACTAGGTCGCGACGGCTAGGGACGATCAGAAAAAGCTGTGATTCCCTGCGGCGATTTGTCACTCTTCGGAAAAGAGCGCTCGGACCGTTTCCTGCACATGGTCCCGTTCACTGCGGCGGGCGTCGACGAGAAGCCCTAGGTCGCTGAGACGATAGTGAAGTACAGACTTCGAGACGTTCATAAGGTGTGACAACTGCGCGAGCACTATCCCATGTGCGATCTTGTTAACGGGTTGATCGTCCAAATACAAAGACCCCGGCTTTGGGATTTCCAACTCGATTTGCACGGCCACGAGTGATTGGAACAGCATCGCGCGTGGCAAAAGGAAT
>DATAIE010000407.1:0-5252 GCA_036262875.1 Verrucomicrobiales bacterium | reverse complement strand
AGCAGCACCACAACATCGACGAGAAGAAATCCAACGAGATCTTCGATCTGTTGAATAAGTTCGCCCAGTACGGATTCAACAAATCCCACTCCGCGGCCTACGGACTGGTGACCTACCAGACGGCCTTTCTGAAGGCGAATTACCCGGTGGAGTTCATGTGCGGCGTGCTGAGTAACGAAATCAGCAATACGGACAAGATTGCCACCTTCGTGAACGAGTGCGCCGCGATGGGCCTGACCATCCTCCCGCCACACGTGAACTACAGTGGACTCGGATTCCAGCCGGAGCATCTCGCCGACGGTCGTGAGGGAATTCGCTACGGCCTCGCTGCGGTAAAGGGCGTGGGCGAGGGTGCGGTGGAACTCATGCTGCGTGAACGCACGGAGAACGGAGAGTTTAAGAGCCTCGATGATTTCTCCCGGCGCGTGGAGAGCAAAGCGGTGAACCGGAAGACGCTCGAAAGCCTCATCAAAGCCGGCGCTTTTGACTGGGCCGGCGAACACCGGGCCGCGCTCTTCAGCCGCATCGAGTCCGTTCTCGCTGCCGGAGCGTCCGCGCAAAAGGACAAGCAGAGCGGGCAGTTTTCGTTGTTCGGTGACGACTTCGATGAAGTCGCCGCCCCGCCTCCCTCCACGAGTGGAGCGCCCGTGGTGGAATGGCCTCAGGAACAGATGCTGGCGGATGAAAAGGAATTGCTGGGCTTTTACATCAGCGGTCATCCCCTGGACCCTTTCCGGGCCATGCTCGAAGGGGGCAGCTACAAAAAGGTGGGCGGCATCGAAGACCTCTCCGAGCGTGAAAGAAAGAAGGCGACATTCGGCGTCTTCGTTGCCGATCTGACATTGAAATACACCAAGACCGGAAAGCAGTTTGCCATCATGCGCGTGGAGGACTTCACGGGAAGCAAAGAGATGATGGTGTGGGGCGAGCAGTTTGAGAAGTTTGGCAAATCCATTACCAAGGGCAGCGTGGTGGAGGTCGTGGCCAAGGTGGAGCAGGATTCCCGCAATGATAACCTGCAACTGGTGGCACAGTCATTGAAGCTCCTGGAGGCCCCGGCTGCGCCCGCCCCCGTGAAGGGCGCTGTTCGCAGTGCGGAGCCCTTCGTTCGCCCGCTGGTCCTGCGTCTTCAGAGCGGGCGGGATTCCGTGGATGATCTCCATTCCATCCGCGGCATCCTTGCGGCCCATCCCGGTGCCGTGCCGGTGCATTTGAATGTCCGCAGTGCAGGGGGGACGCGGGTCCATCTTGTTACGTCGGTGCGGATTTCTTCAGAGAGTGCCATCATGGCGGAGTTGAAGCCATGGTTGGACTGATTCTGTCCATCTCATGAAGCACGCTCTCCTTGTTCACTGTCTTGCACTAGCCTGCGCCGTCCTCCCGCTTCGGTTTGTCTGTGCCGAAGCGCCCGCCGTCAAACCGGAGGAGGTGGATGCCGGAGTGCGCGCGGAAATGGACCGGCAGCACATTCCCGGGCTGTCGCTGGCGGTGGTAAAAGACGGAAAAGTCATCAGGTCCGCCGGCTATGGTTTTGCAGACCTCGAACAGCAGACGGCGGCGAAGCCGGAAACGGTCTTTCGCATCGCCTCGCTCAGCAAGCAGTTCATCGCCACGGGCATCATGCTTCTGATACGGGACGGAAAGCTCGCCCTCGACGACAAAGTCAGCACCCGGCTTGAGGGAGTGCCGGAATCATGGAAGGACATCACTCTCCGGCATTTGCTGAGCCACACCAGCGGCCTTGTCAGGGAGTGTCCCGGTTTTGACAGTTGGAAGCCGGTGAGCGATGCCGTCGCGGTGAAGTCCGCCTATGCTGTGCCGCTCGAGTTTCCGACGGGCAGTAAATATCAGTACAGCAACTGCGGCTACTTCGCGCTCGGCGAGATCATCACCCGCACGTCCGGCCAGCCGTGGCCGGAGTTCATGGCCTCCCGTGTCTTCACTCCCGCGGGCCTTTCGGCAACGCGCACCACCAATCTCACCGTGGTCATTCCCGGACGCGCGCACGGCTACGCGTGGGCGAAAGACGGATGGAAAAATGTGCCGGAGTATCCTGCCCTCCGCCCAAGCGGCGCTTTCCTGTCCACGGTGCTGGACCTCGCCAAATGGGACGCCGACCTTCTCGCCGGAAAAGTCCTCACTCCAAAAGAGCAGGAGGAAATGCGCACGCCGGTGAAACTCGCCGATGGCAAGAAAGCACCTTACGGACTGGGCTGGGCGACAACTCCCTTCAAAGGCCATCCGCAAGCTTCGCACAGTGGCTCCAACCCGGGCTTTCGCACTTATTTCATGCGGCTCCTGGATGAGCACCTTTCGGTGATCGTATTGACGAACAGCGACAATGCGGAGCCCAAAATCATCGCCGAGCGCGTGGCTCTTCAATATTTGCCAGCGGCTGCCCCCAAGTAAAGGCCCGCTATTTCCGCAACTCCTCGACGGTGAAGAGATGCGCCACCTCCGGTGAGATCATGACGGAGTCTTTGCCTCCAATCTCGCCGTAGATCACATGAGTGCCTTTCGTTTTGGTGGCGATTGATTGCAGGATGGGGCCGTCGTGCTCCATGATTTCGGAATGGCTGAGTGAGTCGCCGCGCTCGAAATCGATGCGCGTGACGAGCAACTCCGTGCTGCGTTTGGTGCCGTCCGCCTCGATGACCGGCTGATCCTGCTGGAACTCGACACGGTAGCGCCGTTTCATTTCCCCAAAGCGGCCGAGCCGCCAGTCCGTAGCCGCTGCAATCTTTGGCAGGAGGAACTCCGCGCGCCGCTGGCCCACGGCATCGATGACCTCCGCAAAAAGCTGATCGCGCAGGGGTTTGCCCTCGGCGGCAAAAGCGGGAACCTCGAAGACGACGCCGTTGGGTAGGTCTTCGATGCGTTTGATCCTGCTGCGCTCGATTTTCTTTTGAGCCTCTTCACAGGTGCGCAGCGCCGTTTCCACACGCTTTGCCTCCGCATCGCTGATGCGCAGAAGTTCACGCACGCCATCGGAGAGAGTGAACAGGGTATAATTCGCCAGCGGCTTGAGGTCTGAATTCAGAATGGTATCCCGCGAGAGTTCGACGGTGATCTTGTCATTCTCGCCGAGTTGGTCCCAGTTGATCTCCTTCGCCCCGGTGGTGGAGGCGGGGGGACTCACTGCGGCCGCCTTTTTGTTGCCGGTCTGATTGAGCAGGTTGGACGCACTAACGGAACTTCCTTTTTTCGATTCTGCGGCGAGACTTTCGCGCAGGCGGTTGTTTTGAAACAAAAGAACCCCTGTGGGCACAATGGTCAGAAGGAGGGTTAGGAGGGCAGCCTGCGAAGCTTTCATAACGGCAAGGGAGTGGAGAAGAGTGAGGCCCGTGCCTGCCGGAGCAGCGACGGAGTTGGTCAAAACGGCCCGGGAGAATCCTGCGGGCGCGGCTTGCCCCAGTTGAGACGCAAGACCGGCGGCGAGGGCGGGAAGGGCGATGGTCGCACCGCGGCGGTGCAAAAGGGAACTGAGCCTTTTCAGGGCGCGTTCGGTGCGTTTTTGCGCTGCTTCGGGGGTCAGGCCGAGGTGTTCGGCGGCCTGCGCGGCGGTGCGATTCTCAAAATAACGGAGAAGAAGGAGAGAGCGGTCCTTGTCCGGCAGCGCGTTGAGGACTGAATCGAGCTCGGGCATGTGTTCGGGCGGGGCCGGATCTCCCGGTTCCTGTTCATCCGCCCAGCGGCTCACGCGTCGCGCGTGGCGGGCTTCTTTTTTCAACAAAGCCGCCGCGGTAAAAAGGGCTGTGCGGTGCAGCCATGCGCCGAGGGCTGCGCCGGAAAGGCGCGGCGCTTTCCGGGCCAGAAGGACAAACGCATCCTGTGCCGCCTCCGCCGCCCAGTCCGCCCGTCTCAGTTGCCGCAGCGTCGTGCCGTGCACCAGTCCGGCATAGCGCTCCACCAGCGTACGAAACGCCGTTTCAGAGCGTTGGGCGGTCCATTCGCGCAGGAGAGTGGTGTCGTCGGGCAATACCATGTCCCGGTAAATGTCCGCCGCAGCCGGCTGTCCGACATCTTTTTATTTCCGGGGGAAAAGGACGTCCGCGGACCGATTCCGGAAATCTCTGCTGGAGGCGGGGCTGGGACTTGCTATCGAACGGGCAATCATGGCACAGCGCAAAACTTCGTCCGGCCCGCCGGCTCCGCTTCTTCTCGGAATTGAAGGCGGGGCGACACATACCGGCGTCATGCTGGCGGATGTGGCGGGCAGGGAACAGCTCAGTTTCAGCGATGCCGCCGCCAATCAGAGGCTCATGTCGGACCGGGAACTGATGGACCACTTCCGCTCCATTGCGGGAAAGGTGGAGACCGTGGCGCCGGAGATTGCGGCATTGGGCATCGGCCTCGCCGGGACCCGTACGGAGGCTCATGAGGCGCGGATCCGCCGCCTCGCCGGGCGCGTCTGGCCAGGGGTTCCCTGTGTTGCCACGAATGATTTGGAAACCGCGCTGGCGGCCGAGCCCCCGGCGCGCGGTGCAGTGGCCCGGGTGCTCGTCCTCAGCGGCACGGGCTCCTGCTGTTTTGGCAGGGCGGCGGATGGACGGACCTGGAAAAGCGGCGGGCGCGGGCATATCATCGGGGACAGGGGCAGCGCCAGCGATATCGGGCAGCGCGGTCTGCGGGCACTCATGGCCTCTTACGATCACTCCGGGCGCTGGCCTCTGCTGGGTGCCGCGATTCTCGATACCCTTGCGCTCAATGAGCCCGAAGACCTCGATGCCTGGGCTATCGAGGCGGGGAAAAAAGAGATCGCCTCCACGGCGGTAGCCGTTTTTCACGCGGCAGCGAAGGGCGACCGGATTGCGAAAGAAATCCTGAAAGAGGCTTCCGGCGCGCTGGTGGAGGATGGTGTGACTTGTGCGAAGCATCTCGCCAAACGCGGAGAATGCGTGCACTTCATTTTCAACGGCAGCACGCTGCTGAAAAATCCCGCTTTCGCCGCGATGGTGAAGAAAGGCCTGCGGTCCCGCTGTCCCGGCGCTGCCGTCACGCCCCTCTCCCGCAACAGCGTGTGGGGGGCCGTAGAACTGGCTCGTGCTTTGCTGCTGCGCGGACCCGTGATCTCATCACGGCGCAGGAAGGTGCCCGTGAGAAGGACGCGGGAGGTGGTGAGTGGCCCCAGCCTTGAGCAGTTGGCGTCTTCGCCCACGGAATTGCGGAATCCACGCTCGATGCATCTTGATACCATGCCGCTGTCCGCCGCGGTGAAACTCATGCTGGATGAGGATTCCGGGGTGCCCGCG
>DATAIE010000406.1:0-4859 GCA_036262875.1 Verrucomicrobiales bacterium | reverse complement strand
CCTGCCGGACAGAGGATTCGCGTGATCCCCTGAGGCCTTTCACACCCAATTAGAAGGGGGACTGAACCGTCGTTGTGTAATAGATGTTCTTTTCAAATCGGCTACACTTTCAATTAATCCGCTCTAATGGCTGCGATACGCGAGGGGTCGGCGTTCGGGGAAAACGGCCCTAACTTCGTGCCATTCGACTTCAGTCCACGGTGAAGCGAAACAAACTCCGGTGACCCGCCGCGCAGCGACGGAGGAGGCCGGTGGCAGAGGCCTCCCGGGGCGGAAACCATCCACTGTCATCCGGTGTCGCTACGCGACTGACCTCGGGATGTTGCGGCTACAGTTTCATTTAAACCGCTCCAGGAAGCTTCAGGCATACGGCGAGTAACGCCGCCGCGCTTTGCTCGAAACGGTCCTCAGCGTGGCCGCGGGATGCTTGTGCCGCCACTGGGCGAACTTCCAGATTTCGTCCGACTCCAGCAGTTTCTCCACCGTCGAATATCGTTTTTCCAACTGCTTGTTTGTGAACGTCGCGTGGACCTGGCTGTGACAGGGACGGCACAGCAGGACGATCTCCCGCCCGCCCTGTGAAGCGGGCACCCCGTGATGCCGGGAGTTTGCCTCCGCGTGGCAACACAGCGGGCAAACGATTCCCCGCCACCCGCAGTGGCCGCAGACATCCTGCTCCGACGACGTTACCTCCCCGGACGAACACGAAGGGCAAAGCCGGGGCAGGACTCTCGCAGGGGCACTCATGGGTAACGCTCAGATTTCCCTCTCCGTCCGCTTCCCGCAAGCGGCCCGGTTCCTCCCGCGTACGAGGCGGCGACTTCCGGGAAATTGCCGCTCCTGTTGACAGAACCCTGATTCACCGGGCCTTTTGCTGCCATGCTCCGCTCTGCGATTCTCCTCATTCCAGCTCTGCTCCTGCCCGCATGCACCGGGATTCCCGCGGGATGGTCTGAGGCGAAACGGACGGGCGCTTCCGATCCGGTGGCCGGGGCCTGGATCGGGGAATGGCGCAGTGAAGGAAGCGGACATCACGGCGGGCTGCGGTGCGTGGTGACGCGGCAAAGCGCCGGGACCTGCCATTTTCGATACCGCGCGTCCTGGGCAAAAATCCTGTGCGCCGGATTCTCTCTGACCTCCAGCGTCAAACCGGACGGCAAGGGAGGCTACACCGTGACCGGCAGCAAGGATCTCGGCAAGATCTTCGGCGGAGTGTTTACCTGCACCGGCACGATCAGGGACGGGATGTTCCGCTCGCGTTACGAAGCGAAACTCGATCACGGCACGATGGAGATGCGGAAGGTCGCCGGTCAGCCGCCACGCTGATTCCTACTCCACTTCCAGCACCGCGCTCGCGCTGTGACTGTTGAACTCCGGCGCATACATGCACTGCAGCTCGGCGATGCCGGTCTGGCATTTGCCGCGAAGTTGAACACGGGCGCTGTATTCGAAGACATAGGTCCCCTTCGCCAGTGAATCGATAAAGAAGTGGCTCGCAGTATCGCGGGTGGATTCGTAATAGCCCAGGCCGTCCTGCCATTTGTATTCGGAGAGGACATTCACCGGCTCCACACTGGACGGACGCTGATCCTTCAAGTGAATGAACTCCATGTCCCGGTCCGTGCGGATTTCGATGCGGACCACAAGTTCGTCGCCCACTTTCACTTTGCCCGTCACAGGGCGCAGTTCGGGACCCGCGGGAGTATTCACCTTTGTAAAGAGCGCCTTCGTCACTTTGAGCGGCGTGCCCTCGTGCGGGGTCACCTTGCTCATGTCCTCCATGTATTGCCAGTGCACGCTGCCCCAGGCCACGCCCTTGTCTTTTTTCTCCAGCTTGATCGCGCCCATGGCGGCATTGATTTCGCCGGCGGCAAACCGATGTTCGTAAAAGCCGGTGCCCGCCTCCGCCTTCTCCGCCTTCACCTCTTTTCCGCCAAGAGATACGGACACCAGCGCATCGGAGGAGAGCTTCGACGTGCCGCCCAGCAGGAGCGCATACACCGCATCCGCCGTGGCTTTGGTCGTGGGCCAGGCCTGCGTTTGTTTCTGCTTGAGCAGCCACACCTGGCAGTCGTCCACGGATTTTTCGTCTTTGGCGATGTCCCGAAACGCTTCGATCATGAGGGCCTGGGTTTCGACCGGTGCCTGATTCCAGGCCCACCGCGCGGGTTCGTCCGCCCAGTAGAGTCCCAGTTCTTCGCTGCTGGTCGAGCGCTCTTTGATGGAGTTGAGGATCGTGGCGGGAGTCTTTTTATCCCCGAACCTCAGGAGCCCCAGCGCGGCATGGGCCTGGCTCATGCGGGGCACACCGGTCCAGTGTTTCCGTGCCTGATCGAGGAAGTAATCCAGCGCCTCCTTTTGCTCCGACGGCACCGGACGCTCTTTGAGGAAAAAGCTGCGGCCATAAAGATAGAGCGCGTGCGTGGAATGAAACGTGTCGCCATCCTTATCCTTTGTCTTCCGCTTCATGACCTCCTGATATTCCCGCGCAAGCCATGCATCGAGACGGTCCATCGCCTTGAGAGCGGGAGTGAGATTCACCGTCACGCCCAGATGGTGCAGCCGCCCGAATCCACTGACGATATAGAGAGTAATGAAGTCACTGGATGGACCTCCGGGGAACCATGGCCACGCACCGTCCTCCATTTGCATTTCGCCGAGGCTGTTGATGAGGCGTTCCGTCTCGCTGTCCAGACGGTTGTCATCGAAGAGGACGCCCAGGTTCCGCTGTGATTCGGCTTTGGCCTCGCGCAGCCACGGTGTTTCCTCAATCATCAGCGAGGCAAGTTCCGGATTTTTCTCCAGCGGACTCTTCATGGCATCGGGCTGCACTTCCTTCCAGATGTCAAACACCCGGCGGATTTTCGGGTCACTCTTCGCGATATGCCGTGCGAGGACGTTTGCATAGAGGCGGTTGAACGTCTGCTCGCTGCACTCATGCGGATACTCCATCAAATACGGAAGCGCCATCACCGCATACCACGCCGGCTGCGAGACCATCTGCACCGTCAGGCTCTGGTGACGCAGCGTCTCCGAGCCGGCGCTGTCCGCGAGTTTCTTCAGCGTGAACTCCTTCGTGCCCGCATCGCGGACAGGCAGCGGCATCGATTCCGTTACCGGGATGCGCCGTGAAAGCACCGGCAGCCAGCCCTCCTCGCCATCGGTCAGTTTGTCGTTCCCCGCCACGGCCTTCCAGGAAAGGAATCCCTGGCCGTCCGGGATGGTGATGCGCCATGACAATGTCCGCGATTCCTTCGCCGGAACGGAATAGGGCTGCTCCGGCTTTTGGTTGCCCACCGCCGTATCCGCAGAGGCGAGCGTCGCGGCATCGGAGAAATTCAGACGTGCCGTGCCCTCCTGCGGAGAGGCGCTTTGGTTCGTGATTTTCACCGTGAACTCCACTGCGTCGCCCTCGCGCAGAAAGCGCGGCGGATTCGGCTGCACCATGAGGTCCTTCGCCGTGACGGTCTCGCCCTCCAGAGATCCGGAGCGGAGTTCCCTGTCGTGAGCAAAGCCGAGGAACTTCCAGGTCGTCACCGCCTCCGGCATAGTGAAGGTAATTTTCACGGCCCCATTTTCCTCCGTTTTCAGGTGTGGAAAAAAGAAGGCCGTTTCCTGAAGATTGCGGCGGGCACTTACTTTGGACAGGTCCACAGGCGCAGCCTCGGCTTTGGCTTTGGAAGACCCGCCGACCGCGGCGAAAGGGTCCCCCCTGCCGGAAGCGAACGGTGCTCCGGCGGAATAGTCTGCTTCTGCTGCCACGGGAGCCGCCATAGGAACCGCCCCGGTTTTTGTGGCACCGCCCGCGATGAGCGCATCGATCGCGTTTTTGCTGGTGTTGTCAGAGCCAAACCGCAACCCGCGGGTAACCTCATTGTGGCCGATCACCCCTCCCGCCACTGCTCCCGCCACGGCACCGAGAACGGCACCCGAACGCGTAGTCCTCTGAAAACCGCGGTTCCCCATGCCGTTCCCCCGAATCCAGGGCCAGTGGCGGCGCGCCTCGTTCTCCTCTTCCCATTCCTGATTCCATTCCCCGCCCACCTCTTCGAAATCCATCATCTCGTCGCCGCCTGCATACTCCACATCCTCCGATCCCTGATCCTGATAGAAACAGGTAAACCGCTGCAGCCACTGATGAGACGAGAAGGCATCGAGCGAAGCATCGTAGAGAACAGCGGCCAGTTCGGCGTCGAGCTTTTCCTTTGCCGCGCCTTCCACGGTGAGAGTCCACGTTTCCTTTGCGCCGGGCTCCAGTTTTGAGGTGAGGTGCTCCCACTTCATCGACAGTTCTTTGCTGGTCCACGGAACATCGATATGCACCGAACTCGAATAGAGCCGGTTCTCCCGCATCTGGGTGAAGTGCACCGTGAATCCGCCGCGGTGTTCCTCCATCACTTTGAAAGTCAGCCCCTGCTGTGTCCGTGCCGGATCGGTCCAGAGGCGCTGCACCATTTTACCGCGGTGTTCGACTTCGATGAAGGCGCGGGCCTTGTCATAGCCGCTGCCCCACAGTCCGGAAAACTCATCGCCAGGCTGGAGCACCAGCGCCCTTGTATTCGCCCACACAGGCAGACGCACCGGGAATTTGTCTGCGCCGGGATCCGCCACCACCAGCGTGTGCTGCGCGGTGACCTTTTTGCCAAAACGATCCTTCGTTTCCAGCACCGCGCGGTACGCGCCGGCCGCGAGTTTCACCGCAACTTTAGCCGTCCCTTTGTCGGCGGATTTGAAATTGTCGCGCTGCACCACTTCGCCGGTCGCCCAGTCCTCCGGATTGGAGAGATCTTTCTCCGGCTCCTTTGCGGGAATTCGAAAATCCGAGTCATTGGAAAACCCAACGAATCCGTCATCGAGGG
>DATAIE010000405.1:0-3362 GCA_036262875.1 Verrucomicrobiales bacterium | reverse complement strand
CGAGGTGCTCTTTCCTTTGAGCCTGAGGACCTGCGGGTGCGGGCAGAGCCCGGCGCTGGCCTTCACGAAAAGAAAGACCGTGCTGTCCGCGCGCTCGGTGTTCACCAGCAGTTTCACCTCTTCGCCCGGGGCGTATTCCGCCTTTTCCGGCACCAACTCGAGCTGGCTGAAGCGATAGTCGCGGCCATCATTCGCGCCGCCTCTGACGACGAAGAAGACACCGCCCTCCTGCTCGCGGCCTTTGACATCCTTGATCTTCGCGGAGATGCGGTACTGGCCCGCCTCCGTGGCGCTGAACTTCACGTTCGCCATGCCGTCCTCATCCGTTTTCACGTCCGCGGCGGCCACTTCCGTTTCCTTCGGCTCTCCTTTTTCGTCATAGCCGATCTTGAGCAGGGCGGCGCGGCCGGTGCCTTTCACTCCTTTTTGATCCAGGGTCAGGGCACGCACGCCGGTCTCGATGGGAGCGCCGGCTTCATAGTGACCGCGGTCCGTCCAGGTGGTGACGGAGAACGGGCGGCGGGCCACGAGCACCTGACCGCTGCCGAGAATGGTGCGGCGGCTTTCATCGGTGACCTCCACGCTGATTTCATAGCGGTGGTCCTGATCCGGGTGGAGTTCTTTGGCCGTGGCGGTATCGATCACAATTTCCAGCTTTCCGTCCGGGCCGATGGCGCCTTCGCTTTCCATCACCAGTTCCGGCGGATCATACTGCTGAGGCCACCACCACCACACGGGAGCTTTGCAACCCCAGGAGCGCCAGCCGGGATACCAGTCGTAGTCATAACACCACCACCAGTAGCCCGGGCCGTAGAACCAGTCCCACGGGCGCACCGGATACCAGCGGGCATTGTGAGCGCTGCGCTGCACCTTGTATTTGACCTTCGCGTTCACGACGGGCGCACCGAAGTAATAGGTGGCCGTCATCTTCGCCGTCACCTTCTCGCCGAGCATCACGGGATCCACCGGTGCGTCGACCTTCACTTCGAACTCCGGCTTCTTGTATTCCTCCACGCGGAAGGTGCCCTGCTGCTGAAATCCCGCGGGGTGATTGAACTCAAAGCGGTACACGCCCAGCGTGGCACCCTCGTCCAGTTTCAGCGTATCCGCCATGCCCGCCCACGCGTCGGTGGTGAGTTCCTTTTCGAAGACCTTTTCGTTCTTGGGATTGTAGATGCGAACGGTGAACTTCTCATTCGCGAAGGCGGATTTGTCCTCCGGCAGGTCATACTTCGCTAGCCGCGCCCAGGCTTTGAACTTCACCTCCTGACCAGGGCGGTAAACGGGACGGTCGGTGATGAGTTGAATCTTCCGCTGGTTCCACTCCTGCGCGCCCTTCCCTGGAATCCACACTCCCGAAAAGCCAAGGTGCGCAAAACGCCCCTCCTCCGTCGTGGCTGTGATGAGCCACTGGTAATTGGTGTTAGTATCCCGGAGGAGCTTTTGTGTGGCGAAGAACTGGCCGCTCGCATCGGTGAACTCGGCGAAATTTCTCGTAATGATATTCGCCTGCCGGCGGCCGGTGCGCTTTTTGGTATCGATGTATTCCTGCTGGTAGCCGAAGAACTCCAGGTTCGCCTTTGCGACGGGAGCGCCGGTTTTGGAGTCCACCACGTAGTAGTGCGCCTCCTCCTCGCCATTCTTCTGGACGATGGCGGTATCAGTAATCCAAACGACGCAGCCGACTTTGTTTCCGTCCGTGAGGGCCGCCTCCACAAAATAGGCGCCGGGGGTTTGGAGGGGCGTGGTGATATCGATGCGGCGGTCCCAGTGGCCTTTGCGGGGCTCGAGGTCCAGTTCCCACTTCGCGACTTCGGCACCGAGATATTTCGACATCTGATCGCTAAGAATCTGGTAGCCGATGTTGCCGACGTTCACCCGCTGCCAGTCCAGGGTCTCGGGGTTCGATTTGAGATAGGTTTTTGTATCCGCCAGCAGTTTTTTGAAGTCCACGCGGCGGGCGGTGAGGGAGAGGTGGGAACCGTTGCGGAAGACATAGCCGATCTTCGCTCCGGTGCCGGGAATTTGAGTGCTGGAGCCGTCGTAGCGCCCCCAGTTTTTCACGATTTGATCGAGCTGCTGCCGCCAGGCGTCTCTCAGTGAAGCGTCCACCTTTCCGAGCCGCTCGAGGGCGCTGCTGAGGATGGCGGCGGCGCGCTCGTACTGGCGCCGGTTCAGAAAGATGCCGGCAAACTCGGTCACGGCGGCGGCGGAGGTATCGGCGTCGCCGTCACCGGTGACGATGCGGTCGTAGATGCCGATGAAGTTGAACTCGTCCGGCAGGGTAAAGCGCTTCACGCCGGTCGCGAGACGGGCGGTGGTTTCATTTTCCTTGAGCGTGTGCAGGGTGAGGATGCCGTCCTGCCGGTTGTTATCGTCGTCCTCCGGGGCGCGCCAGTAGGCGGCCATGGTGTGAACGTCGAACTGCCCCTGGAGGAACCGGGCAAACATCAGGTCCGAGCGCAGGGCAGGGGTTTTGCCCTGCTTCTTCCATTCGCCGAGCAGCCAGCGGAAGCGCTCGCCATCGCTTTTCGCCGCCGCCCAGGATTCCGGGGTTTTATGATAAACGGGATCGCCTTTGGCATCCACGGGCGCTCCGCGATCGGACACCATGCCGCGGTTGCCGCGCCAGTAATAGTTCCGCCGGCCGTAGTAGCCCTGGTTTTCCTCGTAGTCCGGCAGTTTCGAGAGGTCCGTGAGGGCCTGAAGCTCCCATCCCTCCACGCCGGTGATGGACATGGCGAAGAATTCGTAAAACGATGCCTTCACGGCGGGGGACGCATCGGAGGGCTGGATGGCGGTGAGCGTGTCCTGGAAAAGCTGAAGGCTGCGCACGCGGTCGCGCTGGGCGCTGCTGACCTGCCGGCCGCCCGCATACTGCCCGCGCTGGAACTCGCCGCTCACGATCGTGCCCCAGGGCTGGGTATTCTGGTAGAGACCGGCTGCCTGTTTCAGCAACAGCCAGTCCTTCGGATGCGCCTTCACGGCCTCCTCCACGACGGCGTCCCAGAGAGTGTATTTGCCAAGGTTTTGCACACACTGCACCGCCTTCCCGAGATCGTCGGCGACGGGCTGTCCGGTATTGGCCGCATCCGTGGTCAGTTCGCGGAGGACTTTCAGGGCGTCGTTCCAGTTTCCATCCTTCATGGACTTGTCCGCCTGGTTGCGGCGCTCCACCAACGTCGCCGCCTGGATATTACCGGTGAGCATCATCCCCAGGAGGAACAGCCCAAGAATTGAAAGCAGGGATAGGGTTTTCATACTCGGAGCATAACGGGCAAACCCGGATTTGCCTGGGACGAGGATGTAAAGAGTTTGTAATGACGAAATCCGAAATCCGAAATCCGAAATCCGAAATCCGA